>JAHXHU010000141.1 GCA_025656375.1 Candidatus Thiodiazotropha sp. (ex Ustalcina ferruginea)
AACTGCTGAATTCATTTTTTCCTTCCTTTGCCATAAACCGGAACACTGGGAATTATAAATGAATATTTTATTCAGGACACTACACTAGTGAACGATGCGATTTGATCGCCCAGTCTGCTCCGATGCATGATATCGGGAAAATCGGCATCCAGGATGCCATCCTGCTAAAACCCGGACACCTCACTACGGATGAGTTCAAAATCATGCAGCGCCACACATTACTAGGTTATGAGATTCTCAAAGATAGCCCCTCCAAGTACATTCAGACCGGTGCTATAATCGCCCTCAGCCAGCATGAGAAGTTTAATGGCCAGGGCTATCCAAACAGCCTCAGCGGTGAATATATCCCCCTGGAAGCAAGGATTGTGGCTGTAGCCGACGTTTTTGATGCACTGGTTACCGATAGACCCTATAAAAAGAGCTGGCCGATAGAAAAAGCAATCGATTATATTAGTGAGGAGCGTGGTATTCACTTCGATCCCGACTGCGCAGATGCGTTTCTCAGCGAGATCCAGGAAGTGGAATCGATTCACAACGCTTTAAAGGTCACTCCCGAAGAGACAGATGCTTGAAACAACTCACGACAAATAGCCTGTTGCCCACTTACCCGAAAAGTGGTCATAGTAACTACCACAGCTTCGCATTTATTGTCAGCAGCATCGTACTCTGCAGCCTGATTGGGCAGTTTCTGTGGCAGACTCCAACAGCGGCTCACCTTGCAACAGTGACTTTAGCCGCATACTACGCCCTGATTCGGCTTATACAGCTATTGACCCTAAGAAAAAGTTACTCCTTTCCCCCCCTGACACATGGATCGTCTATTGTTTTTGATCAAATCTACCTGGGCATGATTACCTTAGCTGGGATGCCCGTGTTTCTGACGCTACCACTTAGTGGCGCTTTACTTTATGCCACACGAGCAATGGGTAGTGGATATCTCTTGATTGCCGTTCCAACTGCCTTCGTAATGATACTAGTATCTCTGAGTCAGGGTCCGATCATACAGTTAGATCTCGTACAATCGATAACCACCGGCCTGATCGCTGTAGTACTACCCAATCTATTCCCACTCAAGCTTCTTTCAGCACAGCGAAGTGAGTACGGCACTGCCAACACACAAATTGTGAACGAAACTGATGAACTTCCTGAGAGTGAAGGCCTTCAGAGAGAAACAGAATCCACACTATCTGAACTCGAAAACGGTACTCATCGGGTCCTGATACTTTCCAAAAACGATAACACTACCGAATCGATCTCCCATTATCTGAAAGATTGGGGGTGTGAATACACAGCCAGCAGAAATTGTGTCCAGGCGTTCAAACATATGCTGTCACGCAGACAGGGTGAGGTATTTGTCCCGTACAATGCGCTGATTGTTGACCAGCATGAATTGAATATTGACCCCCGTTCTTTGGTAGGCCTGATTCGAGATGAAGTCAAATTAGCGGATTTAAAACTGGTTTGCCTAAAAAGCCCAACTGAGATAGAGGGTCATGCACAGCGGTTGATAGATGCTGGGTACTCCACACTACTCGAAAACCCTGTAAATAAAGCTCAGCTTTTTAGTGCCATCATGGGTGAGCCGCAACATTTCCCTGAATCAACCAATATCATCTGCCTGTCAAAACACAGAGCGAGCAAGAAAAATCAACCAAGACAGGAAACGATACTACTGGCAGATTCTCCATCTACCGAACGTACTTTACTCGGTAAGAAACTGATCCAATCCGGTTATCTCATCCTCATGGTCGATAATGGAGATCAGGCGCTTGATGCACTGGAAGAACGGGGTTTCGATCTGGCAATTGTTAATTTAAAGATGCCGGTTATGAGCGGTACTCAAGTCATAAAGTTACATCGTTTTACCACACCCTATAAGCATTGGGTTCCCTTCATCTTCATGACCGATGAAAATACACCTGACACCCTGCGACTCTGCCGCAGCATTGGTGTGCAGGCTTGTCTATTCAAACCAGTGACTGCTGATGATTTATTGGAGATGATCCCAACGGTATTAGGCCAACACCAATCGCTGGGGCCTGCACACGACAGTTACCGCAGTGCATCTTTTAAACACAATATCACCCAATTTCAACATTCTCGCCTACTGGACCATATGACTCTCGTACGACTGGAACAATTGGATAGCGGCATAGAATTCATCAGTGATCTGTTTAAGATATTTGAAGCTGAGGGACATGTCATTCTTCGCACTATGCGAAGAGCCGTAGAGAGGAATCAGTTAGGCCAGTTTCTTGATCAAGCACAAAACCTCCTCGATAGCGCCGGTCAGCTTGGAGCATTCGTGTTGTATGAATTGAATCAACAAGCGACAAAGATTCAAGCAAAATGAATTCGAATACAAGGGTCCAGCGCTTCTGGAAGAGATAGAACACACCTTTAATCTTACACTGCAAGCATACGACCACTACCTGTCACAACGAACTGCTTCACAGCACACTGACAATATCTAAATAACAATGCTTTCTCTCATAGAGGGGGTAAGTTGAGCATATGATCAGAAATTAATATAAATTGATTGCATCGTCACCGTGTAGGCTGCGGCCTACATTGCAGTTACCCAACTAACCAAGGGAAGAAGTAAAACTATTTCTGCTTCGATTGTAGATAGTGATGCAGTGCCTGGCACGTCACAGAAAATGTTGATGATATCTTCGCTAGCAGTTTAACTGCCATGCTCATCAAATTCGCTCTGATCAATGTTTGAGGCAACAGAACAGACTGTCTTAAGAGAGAATGCCCCTATCCCTGTAGCATTATCCGTCAAGGCATGCGCTGTATCTCTGTACTTATGAAGACTGTGCACTTCCAATGCCTTCTGCATTAGAATCAGTAGTGCTTCACTGTCATGTAAAAAACTCTCAGCCATATTCTGTACGAAATCCGGATCCTTACTCAGTTTTTCCAAATCATTGAGTGTTTTTATATCGATTACCCGGAGGTTTTTTTCAGTGGCAGAATCCCTGGTCGGCTGATCAATGATTGTGTCTATTGGGATATTCTTGATATCAATTCCTAATACTTGATTCACTACTTCCAACAGATGGGAAGAACGAACTGGCTTTGTAAGATAGGCACTGACTCCAACCGCATCGCACTGCTTCACCGCTTCGGTCGTTGCATTTGCAGTAAGAATCATAAATGGCATTAAAGGCTCTTTGACATGCATCGCCTGATAGGACTTTATGACTTCAATACCACCCACATCAGGCATCTGTAGATCCAATATCGCCAAATCGAATACCTGACTCTCCAGCAGAGTTAAAGCATCTTCACCATTTTCTACAACCTCAACATAATTGCCTTGCAATTCTAATATCTTCTTTACCACCTTCTGGTTAATAAGATTGTCTTCGGCCAATAATATCCTTGCCTGTTTTGACTCACTTCGAGCTATCGACCTGAATATTTTTGGTTCGAGTTGCTGTACCTCGCTTAGTTTGCTTTTATGGGCATGTTGGAGTGCATGGTGTAGCTTCTCTGCGGAGACAGGTGGTGATATAACAGCCGTACAACCCTCTCTACAGAGCATGGCTTCTCTATCCCGGTCTTGCGCATCCTGTGTGATACAGACCAATGCAAGCTGTTCCAGGCTTTTTTCAGCCCTTATTCCGCTAACCAGCTCATTGATGGATAGACCACTCTGACTTTCATCAATAATTGCAATATTATAAAGTGCATCCAACTTTTCTGCACTCAACAGTTCAAGCATTCCATCCGTGATGCTGTTACAAACCTTGGTTATTACCTGCCACTCCTGAAGGTAATCAAGGACAGACTCTTGATCAGACAATAGATCGGCAAAAAGAAGGACCTTGGCCTCAGACAATTGACTCATCATAATCGATTCATCCCCGGGAATGGCTAGAATTTCAAACCAGAAACGGCTGCCCTTGCCTAGACGACTCTCCACTCCGACCTTCCCGCCCATTAACTCAACTAATTGTTTTACGATAGTAGTGCCCAGTCCACTACCGGAGTAATGGCGTGTATTTGAGTCATCCCCCTGCATAAAGGGTTCGAATATCTGTTGCAGTTGAGTCTCTGTAAGTCCTATTCCAGTATCGATCACCTCGAATAGCAACCTTGGCTCATACTGTTCCTTTTTACTATTTGAGCGGGTGGAAATCCTCAAGGTTTTACTACCCTGATCGGTAAATTTGATTGCATTATTCAGTAAGTTAATCAGGATCTGTCGCAGCAGCTGAGGATCAGTACGAATGACCGGTGGAACCTCCACATCGATGCTACTATTCAATTTGATTGACTTGGCATCAGCTGCTGGCTGCATCATGGAGAGAACAGCATCTACCAGATGTGCAATATCTTGATCAGAAGTGGAAACTTCTACCTTGCCTGCCTCGATTTTTGAGAAGTCTAGAATATCTTCAATCAAGCTTAACAAAGTATCTGCGGAAGCCTAAATAGTCTGCATGATCTCACGTTGCTCAACTCCCATGGGGGTTCCTGCCAATAGATCAGTCATACCGACCACTCCATTTAACGGGGTGCGGATTTCATGACTCATATTTGCCAGAAACTGACTCTTGGCCTGGCTCGCTTCCTCAGCACGCTTTTTCTCATTTTCCAAGCGTTTCAGTAGTAGTGAGACATAGAGAGATGTGACTAGAAGCCCAATGAGTAGACCAACACTTAGAACCTGCTGTTCACTCCAGAAATCACTGATGAGAATGACAAATGAAAACCCAATAAACCCTAAAGCACTGGTTAAATAGAGTGAGGGAATCCCGAAACGAAAGCCATTTCCCAGGCTAATCCATAGATAAAACACATATAATATCGATACGCTTTCGCCACCCATCCACATCGCCAAAGTAACCATCCCCACATCGAACAACATCGTGAATAACCGACGGAGCCGGAAATTCAAGGGTGAGATGGCAATGGCAGCTACAACAATGAATGAGACCGCTGTATAGATAAATGAAATAATGAGCAGTGTCTGTGCCTGCTCATCCGCTGGTGATTGAAGCACCAACATGACACAGTAGCTCATCATCACTAACGCAATGACCACCCTGACGAATGCCGGCTCTGACTCCCGATCCGGTGACAGTTTCAGTCGATTAATTATTATCTGCAGTTGCATGTCTGTCGTTGTTGCTATCCTGGGAATAAATGGCATCACCCTATGGGGTATCCCCAGGATGGATTGGGTTGTTATCCCCTGTCTTTAAGCTCTAATATGAGAATAGTATCTTATAATAAGCGTCGCCACTGGGACCATGAAGATCAAATCCTTGCATTGCATAGGTTACAGGTTATCTATGGACCTGGCTGACTCATGAATCTTCCACTCAGGTCGACGCCTGCTCCTCACCACACAGGGTGAGAAGACTGATTCCACTATCTGAATAAACAGCTCGTACAGTCAACGGGCAATTGTCATTTTACATCTAAGGGAAATACGACCTTGGCAATCTACTATTAAATCAAACCGCCTGGAACTAGACTAAAGTATGAAGATGGTGCGGCGGGCCGCACCCTACATGCCAGATCGATCTTCAAGCACAATAAATAAGGGCATTTCAGATTATCGAATGCAATAATGGAAGAGAAAGCTGAAAGACAGGATATATGATCTGATTAGTCAACAAGTTTGTCATAGCTGAGATTCAAGCAAGGGTCCGATATCATACTAATCAATGGCGGGGGGGGGCGATATGCATCAAATCATACACAGAGTCGGCATTGCTGTACCTCGCAGTGAAGTCTACAACGCATTGACCACAGATAAAGGCCTCTCCCAGTGGTGGACGACAGATACTGCCGGTGCTGGCGATGTGGATTCTATCATTAAGTTCAGATTCGGCGGTGGTGGTCCCGATTTTACAGTGGCTGAACTCCATACTGACAATCTCGTCAGATGGAAACATTCGGGTGAAGAGCCAAGACCCTGGATGGGTACTGAAATCTCTTTTCAACTACAGGACGATGGGGCGCAGACAATTGTTCTATTCAAGCATTCGAACTGGCAAAAGCCGACCGATTTCATGGGACACTGCAGTACCAAGTGGGCTGTCTTCCTACTGAGTCTTAAAGATGCACTTGAAACAGGCAAAGGTAGACCGTTTCCTGATGATATCCACATAGATCACGATTGAATACTTTCAAATTCATACTTCTGTTTACCATTTTACAGTTACAGAAACGACATATAGACTAGATGAACTGAACTTATGAGATGATAGGCACTATGGAACAAAGACTGCTTTCACTACTTCTGGTTGTACTGTTGATGCAGCCAATTCATGTACTGGCTGATGCCCCCGAAGGTTATCCCTTTGTCCCATTCTATCAAGCCATGACGCAATCACAGAGTGAATCTAAATTATTGTTCGTCTACTTCGGTCGTTATGGCTGTGGTTATTGCGAAAAAACCAATCGAGAAGCTTTTATCGATCCAACAGTAAGGCAACGATACTCAGAGAACTATGCACTTGCCTATGTAGATGCAGAGAGTGGTCGGCGTCTACGGCTACCCAGTGGCGAGCGAATTGCAGAACGTGACCTTGGAACACGTTATCACTCCCTGGTCACACCGGTATTCACTTTCATAAACCCTGACGGTGAGCTTGTCCACCGCATGGTTGGCGTACAACGTATCGAAGATCTGATCGATGCGGATAATAAGATCCAAGCCGCACTGTCAAAGGCAAAGCAACAATAATGCAGATATTGATCACTGTGTTATTGTGGCTCACACCTGCGTCACTTCTTCTTGCAGAGCCTTGGCAATTCGAACATGCAGTGAATGTAACGCGTGCGGAATCGAGCACGACCCACAATATCTTTCACCATCTCGACTCATCAGGTCGACGCAATATTGCAACCTCTACGCAGGGCATTGCAGTCACCTGGGAGGATGATCGTGACGACACACCTCGTATCTATCTGGCCTTTAAAGCCAACAATGAGGACAGTTTTAAATACGAGGTTAAAATCAGTGGAGAGGGTGAAGCTTTTGAACCCTCATTGATCGCACTGGCTAACAACCGTTTTGTTGTTGCATGGGAAGAGAATAGCCAGATATTTGCACGGATGGTCGAATTCAACCGTGAGTTGCGACTAGGCCCAACAAGCATGCTCAATAAAGGCACCGCTGCGCAAGTCAGTCTGACGCAACACAAAGATAGCCTGTTTGCCTTGTGGTCAGAGCGAATGGGGCGCTATGGCCAGATTCGTTCACAGCGCTTGAGTGTCAACATTGATGGTGTATTGGAACCCGGTACCAGCTGCCCCATTGACACTGTTCCCCCTACCGATGAGCAGCTCTACCCCTCAGCCGTAATGACTGACAACCGATTAGTGGTTGCCTGGGAAGACCGCCGCCCGAAGCACACCATCATTATGGCCGCAGCTGAGCTGCCGGGAGAACCCTGTCACTTCAGTGAACCAATCCGCATCAGTGAAAAACCCGAGTCCCGCAACCTGCCTTATGGCGCAGGGCATGGTGTATCGAGAGTTGCACTTAGTCGTTTCGGTCGTGAAGGTGTGTTCGCCGCCTGGGCTGACAAACGGGATTTTCGTGATGGTTACGATATCTGGGGTGCCGACTTCTCTTTAAGCAAGGGTGAATTCGGGACTAACGAAAAGGTGCAGGACGATTTTGGTGGACTCTCCAAACAGCGCCATGCCACAGTCGGCGGACACGCTAAGGGTATGCTCGTGGTAGCCTGGGATGATGAACGTGAGGGAAATGCCGATATCATGCTGAGCTGGCGTGAGAATGGAGAATGGAGTGAAGACTGGCCCCTGCCTGTCGCTTCCGGTGTGGGCCAGCAAAGCAATCCCAGCATTGTGCTGGATAGTGAAGGAAACCTGCATATTGCCTGGGTGGAACGTAACGCAATCGGTGCTACAACCCGATTAAAATATGCCTTCGGGAAATGGCAGGCAGATCCTGGTTTATAATTCCTGGAGCCTTTGATAGGATCGTCTTGTTGAAAAAAACCAATCGAAAACTGGAGGGTATTGATGTTTGTAATAGCAGCCTTCCGGGCCATATCAGCGTAAATAACTTAGCCTGATATTTCTGCCCGGTTTCTAAAACCGGGGCACATGCCATGCCCCTGATGAGTAATTCTACTGGACGCTCTTACGCGCCAGGGGTTTCTATGACACACTCATATTCTCCATCCCAATTGGGATGGCAGCCATTTTTTCAACAACAACTCACACTTGAAGAGTGGGATCAATACGATATCGCACGTGTAGTTGCACAACACCGCTCAACAGTCGATCTACTAACAGCCACAGGCAAACAGACCTTGCCGCTAGTACCTGGAATGCCTGCCATGACAGTAGGTGACTGGATATTGCTCGATACAACAGGGAAATTTCATCGACGATTGGAACGGTTGTCGCTATTTTCCCGTAAAGCAGCAGGAAGCAAAATATCAACTCAACTCATTGCAGCCAATGTGGACACCCTTTTTGTGGTCTGTTCACTCAATCAGGATTTTAACCTCAATCGTATTGAGCGCTATTTGGCGTTGGCGAATGACACCGATGTGGAAGCAGTTGTTGTGCTTACGAAAGCGGATTGCTGTCTTAATCCTCAGCAATATACCCAGCAAGTGCAAATGCTTGATCCACACCTTATGGTCATTACGGTAAACAGTCTTGATCCTAGTGAGGTGAGTAAACTTGAACCTTGGTGCAGTGCAGGCAAAACGGTGGCGCTTCTCGGCTCATCCGGTGTCGGCAAATCCACACTGATCAATACCCTCGTTGGTGGCGTGGTCCAGCAGACAGCCACAATCAGGGAAGATGATGATAAGGGTCGTCACACCACAACAGGACGATCTATACATTTTTTACCAACCGGAAGCCTACTGTTGGACACACCCGGCATGAGGGAGCTACAGCTGGCCGATTGTGAGCATGGGATCATAGACACATTCAAGGAGATCAGTGATCTGGCAATCCAATGTCAATTCTCGGATTGTCAGCACCAACATGAACCCGGCTGTGCAGTCCGGTCAGGGATCGAAGCTGGAAAACTGGATGAGCGAAGGCTATCTAACTATTTCAAATTAATGCGTGAACAGAACCGCAACGGGGCAACCCTGGCTGAAAAAAGAGCGCAAGATCGTAAATTGGGTCGATACTACCGTTCTGTTCTATCTGAAGTACATCGCCGAAAAAAGAGGTAAGCAAAGAGTCAGTATCTCTACACTACAAGGATGTAAGTAGAGGTGGGAATATTTCCACCATCTGTAAGTTTACAAAATAACTTTTCTCTACACAGAGAGTAAACTGACATGAACGCCTCAATTTCGGTAACCATTATCCTAGAATCCGCAGTTGAACGTGGATTTGTGGGAAATCCCGGCGTGCCCAGCAAGGCGACGTTCGCCGTTAATGGCTATGCCCTTAACAAGAGCGACAACGCAGCTGGGGGCGTCGGTATTTTTCACAAATTCATGTAGCGTTCCAAGACTCACCCAATGGGTGAGGAGAAAATTCATTATATGATTCGGCATATCATTACCTTACGTCAGATAACAGCGGTCAACTGCGGATTCTAGGATTATGGTGCCTTGGCTGAAAAATGTTCCATCCACCTTTATGTTGGTTTAGATCGTGACCGGACTAGAACCACTTACCCAGGAACTTATCTGGATGGCCGTTCCCGGCATTCTCTTAGCCGGATTTGTTCATGGCACCTTCGGCATCGGTTTTCCCATGGTTGCCACACCCCTGTTGGCCCTGTTTACCGATGTATTCACCGCTGTGCTTATCTGTCTGATTCCAACCATGTCGGTTAACCTGACGGTAATATGGCAGGGTGGTATTAAGCAGTTGAAGAATAGTCGCCACTATTTGCCAGTCGTCCCCTTTATCCTACTGGGTACGGTGATTGGCTCATTTCTGTTGTTATGGCTTGATCCACGTCCCTTTTTACTGCTGCTTGCGGTTGCCATCCTGCTTTATCTTAATCAACACCGCTTACAAGGATTGGACTTCCACTGGGTAACAGATCACCCCATCCTTGCTTATGCCATTTTTGGATTAACTGCTGGTTTGATGGCAGGCACTGTCAATGTCATGTTGCCGGTATTGATTATCCTGTTTATGGAACTTCGCATTGCTGCGGCTACGATGGTGGTCTTGTTTAATCTGAATTTCTTTACCGGTAAACTAACTCAGAGCCTGATCTTTCTACAGCAAGACCTCCCGGGTATCGGATCTTTTCTGTTAACCACCCTATGCCTGGTACCTGTTGCTCTTGTGGCTCTCTACCTGGGCATGCAACTACGTAAATGGATTACTGCTGAAAACTATATAAGCATATTGAGAAGCGTGTTGTGGTCGATGGCAGGCATATTGATTGCACGATTTCTTTATGCCTATCTGGTCACTGCGTGACTTTCATTCCAGCACGGATTTAGCTCGTAATTGCCTAACAAATAAGGCTGAATCAACTGGCATCCAGGGTGCGGCAGGCCGCACCCTTTCCTTCATGACCTGTCCTCGTCAAGGTGGCTCTGTGATTGGGTGCTGTTCTGATATGAAACATCACGACTTTCTCGGCTTTGCTCTGGCAGTGGGTTCTGCCTGCAATGGATCATCCGGCCAATAGTGTTTGGGATATCGCCCCTTTAACTCCTTTTTTACCTGGGGATAGGTCCTTTCCCAGAATCCGGCCAGGTCGTCTGTGATCTGCATCGGACGTTGTGCAGGCGAGAGCAGATGCAGCATGACAGGTACCCTGCCACGACATAACCTTGGCGTCTCTGCCAAACCAAACATCTCCTGCAGCCTGACCGCCAGTACAGGTGGCTCACCTGCAGCATAACCAAGAGGAACCCTGGAACCACTGGGTACTTTCAGATGAGTGGGTGCCTCCTGCTCTAGCAACTGTTGCTGCTGCCAATCGAGTCGAGCATGGAGTATCGCACTCAGATCGAGACGTCGCAGCTGATCCTTGCTGACGATCCCCTCAAGCCAGGGTGTCAGCCATTCTGAAAGATTTTCAGACAACCACTGATCCGACAGGTCAGGCCATGGGTCATCCTGAAGTTGGCTGCCAAGCCAACAGACTCTACCCTGCCATTGGCGGAGCTGTTTACTCCAGGGCAAAACCTCAAGACCCATTTCTGAGATCCCCTGCAGCATGGCAGTGAGTAGCGCATTCTGATCGGGATCGATAGCTTGGCGACGATTCAACACGACCGACCCTACCCGTTCTTCCTGTATGGCGCTCACCCGTTGGCGCTGTTTGTCCCAGACAACGTCAGTTACTCTATCAACAGTGATATCGGGCAGTTGACGGATCTCCTTCTCGCTAATAACCGCAGCCAGCCTGACCCAACCCTGGGTCTCTCCCGCATCCAGTTGTGCGACGACCAGATAGGCCTGACCGGCTAACGGATCATCTGCGGCCAGTTGTACCCCACGACCGTTTGACAAGCGGAAACGACCATGCCCAGTCTGTTGTGCAAGACGGTCCGGATAAGCCAATGCCAAGTGTTGAGCGGTGGATAGAACATCCCCACGGTGTAAGCTTGTCACATTTTTCAATCGCCTGCGCCAATCCTTACTAACTCGATCTACCCGTTTACAAGCTCGTGGATCGACCCTTGATTGTTCTCCTGCTTGACGCTTTGCACGCCATGCTTCAAGGAGATGCAATCGTAGTTCTACATCCGTACCTGGATGATGCTCTTTCTGACGTGGCAGGATATCCCGTTCGCTCAATAGCGCCACCAAATCGTAAACAGTTTGGTTCTCACCTTCACCTGCATTGAGCAGGATATGCGCCAGCCTCGGATGGGCGGGTAGTGCTGCCATACGTTTACCCAACGGTGTCAGCTGTCGCCGTTGGTCCATAGCACCGAGTCGCTGGAGTAGTTCGCAGGCTTGATCGTATGCAGCCAGTGGAGGTGGATCGAGCCAGTGCAGATCACTGGGATCGACAACGCCCCAACTAGCCAATTCCAACGCCAGGGGAGCCAGATCGGCCTGGAGGATCTCTGCAGGATGGTAGTCTGGTAACCTTGTCTGATGCTGTTCAGCCCATAAACGGTAGCAAATACCAGGGCCAAGACGTCCGGCTCGCCCGGCGCGTTGATCGGCTGCTGCACGGGAGACCGGCACAGTCTCCAGTCGGGTCAGACCTATACCAGGCAGGAACCGGGGCAGTCGTGACCAACCGCAATCAATCACCACCCCTACACCCTCAATGGTCAAACTGGTCTCTGCAATGGATGTTGTAAGTACAATACGGCGTCTGTTTTTCTGATCGGGAAAGAGTGCGCGATCCTGCTCCGTTTTTGGTAGATCACCATAGAGTGGACAGACCACAGGTTGCTCATCTGCATCGGCAAAGCGGGATATAAGACCTTGTTGTGTACGCCTTATCTCAGCCACACCAGGTAGAAAAGCCAGCAGATCTCCGCTCTCATTATGCCAAGCCTGAGAGATCGCCTTCACAACCTGTTCAGGTATTGCCCTTCTGTCCAGTCTCTGCCCAAGATAGCGGATTGTCACGGGGAATTGCCGACCCTTGGCTTCAATGACGGGTGCACCCTCCATCAGATCACTGATGCGGCGACTGTCGAGTGTTGCAGACATAAGCAGCAGATGCAGATCCTCCCGCAATCCCTGTTGCGCATCGAGTGATAGGGCCAATGCCAAATCACTATGTAGGTTCCGTTCATGGAATTCATCAAAGATGATCAGCCCTACACCCTGTAGTTCAGGGTCATGCTGCAGTCGGCGGGTCAGCATGCCCTCTGTCACTACTTCGATACGGGTATTGTGGGAGACTTTACGTTCCAGACGTATGCTATATCCAACCCGCTCACCGAGGGATTCACCCAGCAGTTCCGCCATTCGTGCAGCAGCTGCCCGCGCAGCCAGACGACGAGGTTCCAACAACAGGATATTATGACTGGCCAACCAGCTGGCATTCAGCAACTCGATGGGAACCAGTGTGGTCTTGCCCGAGCCGGGGGGAGCACTTAGTACCGCCCTGCAGCTTGTTGCCAGTGCCGCTGAGAGTGCAGGCATGACCTGCTTGACCGGGAGTTCAACCTCTGGCTTCACACCCCATGACTCCTTTCCTGGTCGGATGGACAGATAATAGAAGTCATCACAATTGTATTGGTTAGCTTAGAGAGGATTGTCGACGAATAAACGCATATGGCGTTAGTCTGTCCGGCGCAACACCTTGATATTTTAACAGGACCACTAGTGAGGTGACATAGCCCATTGAGCATGTCGTAATCTACAAACAGGACAACCGAATAGGGTGCGGCCTGGGCCTGCCACACCAAACACTGTGGTCCATACAACATAAAAATATGCACAACGGCTAAACGATTCAACCGTTTGATCCGAGACTTTTATGGTGCGGCTGGGCCACACCCTACTAAGTGACGAAACCAGGTGTAAATCCAGGTAATCAACCCATTGGCTTGTATTTGTGGGCCGGTTACGCTTGCTTCAGCGGAATTGAATCACCCTCCCGATCGCAATGCACATGCAGATCGAAGTTCAAATCATCGGCAAAATCCTGTGCGACTATCCAGATCTGGTTCAACTCTTCGCTCAGTGTAGGCAGTACCGTCAATGAACTGCGGGTACGTTTCTCATCAAAGAAAGCAAAGGGCTCATCCAGGAACAGGAACTGACTGCCTTGCACGGCCCGATCGACCAGCTCCTGTGAGAGGGCCAGACGTACCGCCAGCATAATCTGTCGCTGGGTACCACTGGAGATCTCATCCAGATCCATAAAGTCCCGCTTCTCACTGGAGAAGGCACGTACACTCAGATCATCATCGATTTGGAGATGCTCATAGCGGTTTTCCGTAAACAGGGGAAGCGTCTTGCTGACCAGACAACGAAGCTTGTGATTGAACTGATGGGAAACTTCACGTGTAGTGCCCTGAATCAACTCATCCGCAACGGCACAGACAGCCATATGACGCTCTTTATCATCAATCTTCTGCTTCAAGTCAACCTTTATCCCCTGAAGTTGTTCGACCTTATCCAACCTCGCCTGCTCTTGTGCAATAGCTTGATCGAGCTGCCCCAGACGACGCCTGTCCACTTCCACACCTTTACGTAATTGACTCTCTTCATGACCCACGCCATCCCTGACCTCGGCTATGCCTGGACGCCAGTCACTGACCCGTTGACTCAGACGTTCCCGGGCGGCACGATCAACCACGATAGACTCGGATTCAGATTCAGTCGGCTCTTCTGATGAGGGAGATTCAGAGTGCTCGACTTCAGATGCTGTCTCCTGCCCCTCGCTATCGTCCTGGATTTCTACAGTTGGCAGACTGCCCAGGTTATCCAGGGCCGTTGCCAATACAGACGCTGTCTCATCATAGGCTTCAGCACTATTGTATTTCGACGCCCGGCGTATCCAGAAAATCACAAACAGCAGAGCAAAGCCACCTGCAGCATAGAGCAGCCAGGGAATCATAGATGCTTGCCAGTTAGGCACATTGTTGCTGATAAATTCAGATAACTGCAGCGCATATTCATGCTCAGGCATCTTTGCCAGCACATACCAGGCGCCACTTGCAAGCAGGGTCAACAAGAGAAAGATGAACCGAAAGAAACCGGCGCGGCCCTGAGCCGAGAGGGCTTTCTCCCGTTTTGGAAGCGCATCCTGATAAGCAATGGATGCATCATCCAACTGCTCGATCAGCCGGTTGGATTCATCCATGTGCCGGGAAATCTCAGCATGTTCACCATCCAGGGATGGCATCAGGTGGGGGTTGATACCTATTTCCTCAATTTGACCCTGTACTGTGATCTGTTCCGCCTGACGTTGCTCAACTTCATTGAGAGTCTCCTCCTTGTCCTCCTGGCAGGCTTGATCACAGTATTCCAAGGTCACGAGTCCCGCCATGGTCTTGACCGCGTAGCTATGAGGATGCGGTGTTGTGATCTCCCGCTGAGCCAGATAGAAGGATTCAACGAACTCTTCATACTCATAGCCGATGAGTTCATAAACCTTGTCTGCAACCTGCTCAACACCCCGGGCTATAGGTTCATCGTTTGGTGCTGACGCAGCAAGTGTCAACCGGGCACTGTGATTGCCTCCGTCATCAAGAAAACGTTCCAATCTGTATCTTTTTCCATCCCGGGGTGTGAACTCCAGTTGTGCTGAACAGTGGGTCTCCCCCCAGCGGATTACCTTGGAAAGCTCATCCATGCCCAAAGAGAAGGTTCTGCCAAACAGGGCGAAACAGACGGTTTCACCAATCGAACTCTTTCCCGATTCATTGGGTCCGGAGACAGCGATCAATCCCCGCTCAGGAATATCCTGCAAATCCAGATCGGCGTATTTCAGAATATTGCTTGATTGAATAGCATTGATAATCATGACCAACCCTCATCTGCCAGCACTTTCAGCTTGCTCATGACCATTTCGATTGCCTGATCGAATGCCTCCTCATCGAATGCCTCACCGGAGTTGAGCCTCCGCTCACGCTCTGCCGCGCAATAATCGAGAAATTCCTGGGCCGACGCCCCCAATGACAGATTCTCCTGATGTGTAGTCCGTTCAGACGAAGACATACAGATCTCCCCTTTCTTGTTGTGTACTGCCTGAATCAATAGGTTCAGGTACCCATTCTGATTTTCTAACCCTCACACTGAGATCAGACTGCACAAGCCACAGGATGTGTGCCGGGTTGTTGTTGGAGGTCCAGTATAGGGAGTTCTGTACAACAGGTCATCACTCGTGTAGCGCACTATAAGTTACATCTTGTTACAACGGGTTACATATCAGAGAAGATTTCACAAATTACAACAACCAAACTAGCTGAAACGGCACCGAACAAACAGCAGCGCTGATGAGATTTGACAGTTTGCAAATGTAGATACATACTGGTTGGTATGCTAGATGAATGTGCACAAAAACATGAATGCTGATGCTGACAGTACCCGACAATCACTCCTGAAAGCCGCCTACGAGGAGATCCATCGTTATGGTTTTCAAGCTGCCAGCCTGAATGCCATTCTGGATCGGACCGGCGTGACGAAAGGAGCCCTCTACCATCACTTCAGCAATAAGCTGCAACTCGGCTATGCGGTGCTGGATGAACATATCGCCGTTGAATTGGAATCACTCTGGTTCGAACCCATGCAACAGCCCGGACATCCGATCGAGGTCTTAATGGCAGCAATTAAACAGTTGGGGGATCACTATGAATGTGAAGAGATCACCCTTGGCTGCCCGCTTAACAATCTGGCTCAGGAGATGTCAGCCATCGATGATGGCTTTCGTCAGCGAGTTGATACCCTCTACCAGCGCTGGCAGACCAGTATCGAAACACTCCTGGCCAGAGGACAGCAGCAAGGCAGTGTGAACACCTCTATCGACGCTGCTGACACTGCATTTTTCATTTTGGCCTCCCTTGAGGGTTGTATGAGTATGGCAAAAAATGCGCAGAGTCACGACGAACTGATGCGCTGCGGCCAGGGACTGATGAACTATCTGAATAGTCTCCGTGCCTAAGCCTTAGTCAGAATAGGCAGCATCATTTCCATGGATTGAAAAAATTGAAGATCCTATTAACCAACAACAAAAAGTCAGTGACAGGGACAGAACAATGAGCGAAGCATTTTTTCAGTTTGTATTGAAACACCGATTACTGGTGATATTCCTGGCTGTGACGCTCTCCCTGCTGATGGGAAGTGGTGTAAAACAGCTACAGTTCAGCAATGACTACCGGATGTTTTTCAGCGAGGAGAACCCTCAACTTAAGGCCTTCGAACAGCTGCAGAACACCTACACCAAAAACGATAATGTGCTGTTTGTCATCAAACCCCGGAATGACAAAGTCTTTACCAGAGAGACACTGACTGCTGTCGCTGCACTGACCAAGGAAGCCTGGCAGATCCCCTACTCATTGCGGGTCGACTCTATCACCAATTTCCAGCATACCTATGCGGAAGGCGATGACCTGGTGGTTGAGGATCTGGTGCTGGATCCTCAGTCTCTGACTGATGAACAACTGGCAGAGAAGCAGCAGATCGCTACCAGCGATCCTTTGCTGGTCAACCGGCTCATATCACCTACTGCTCACACCACCGGTGTCAATGTGACCGTTCAACTCCCGGGTAAAAAGCTGACTGAAGTGCCCGAAGTAGCCAGTATGGCCAGAGAAATGGTGCGCAATCTAGAAGCGGACTATCCCCATATCAAAGTTCACCTTACCGGTATGGTGATGATGAACAACGCCTTTCCCTCCGCCTCCCTGGATGACATGAAGAGCCTCTATCCCATCATGTTCGGGGCGGTGATTCTGGTGCTGGTCGTGATGTTGCGCTCAATTCCCGGCACCCTCTCTACCCTGATCATAATTATCCTTATGATCATTGCCACCCTGGGTTTGACAGGCTGGCTCGGCATCAAGATGTCACCACCCACCACAACTGTGCCGATCGTCATCATGACCCTGGCTATCGCAGACTGTGTACATATCCTGGTCAATTTCTTACATAATATGCGCGACGGTGAGAACAAATATCAGGCGATGATGGAAAGCCTGAGAATCAATCTGCAACCGATTTTTCTCACTACATTGACTACCGCAATCGGTTTTCTCAGCCTCAATTTCAGCGAGGCACCCCCTTTCCGTGATCTGGGTAACATGTCTGCGATGGGTGTGGTACTGGCATTTCTTCTCTCCATTACCTTCCTCCCTGCAATGATGATGCTGCTACCGGTAAAGGCACTGAGTGGTGATACCTTGGGCAGCGTCGCAATGATTCGATTTTCTGAATTCGTAGTGCGCAATAAGAAAGGGCTGCTGTGGGGAATGGGAATAGTCATTCTGTTTCTCGTTTCACAGATACCCAACAATCGGCTTGACGATCAGTTTGTTAAATATTTCGATGAGACCATTACTTTCCGTCAGGCGACTGACTTCACCACTGAGAACCTGACTGGTATCTATCTGGTTGAATACTCATTGGAGAGCGGCGAGACAGGTGGCATCAGCGAGCCGAAGTTCCTACAAAAGGTGGAGGGGTTTGCCCAATGGTACCGACAGCAACCCTATGTGCTGCATGTCAACTCCATCACCGACATCATGAAGCGTCTCAATCGCAACATGCATGAGGATGACAACGATTGGTACCGACTGCCGGATCAACGCGACCTGTCGGCCCAATACCTGCTGCTGTATGAATTCTCCCTTCCCTTTGGGCTTGATCTGAACAATCAGATCAATGTAAAGAAGTCTGCTATACGTTTTACTGTGACAATGGAGAGTATATCCACACAACAGCTGTTGAAGATCGAGGAGAGTGCCCAGGCATGGTTGACCGAGCATGCACCGGGTATGCGTATTGATGGGGCCAGCCCAACGATCATGTTCGCCCACATCGGCAGTCGTAATATTATTGCCATGCTCAAGGGCACCACATTGGCCCTGGTAATGATCTCTATCATCTTGATATTCGCACTGAAATCATTGCGCATCGGTGGACTCAGTCTGATTCCCAACTTAGTGCCTATGGGTATGGCTTTCGGACTCTGGGGCATGTTTGTCGGTGAAGTAGGTCTCGCCCTTTCCGTAGTGACAGGCATGACACTCGGTATTGTGGTTGACGATACGGTGCATTTTCTCAGTAAATATCTTCGTGCACGACGGGAGAAAAACATGGACCGGGAAGATGCGGTTCGTTATGCATTCTCCACTGTCGGCACCGCGCTATGGGTCACCTCACTGGTATTGATGGTTGGTTTCGGTATCCTTGCCTTCTCCCATTTCCAACTCAATGCGGGTATGGGTTTACTAACCGCCGTCACCCTCGGCTTTGCCCTTATTGCCGACTTTCTGTTTCTGCCCCCGCTGCTGATCTATTTCGGAGGAAAAAATCATGAAGCCAATCCTTATTCCCATTGTATTGCTATTTGCGCCCGCTACGGCACTGGCAGCTACCGCAGAAGAACGCGGTTTGGAGATCGCCACGGAGATCGAAGTACGGGATACCGGCTTCCATGATTTCAAAGCGACTATGAGCATGCTATTACGAAACAAGCATGGCGAAGAGAGTTTGCGTGACATGCGCAACCAAACCCTGGAAGTGGACAATGACGGTAACAAGACGCTGGTCGTGTTCGATGAACCACGGGATGTCAAAGGCACCGCCCTGCTCAGCTTTTCTCATAAGGCGGGCGATGACGACCAATGGCTCTACCTGCCGGCCCTGAAAAGGGTAAAACGTATAGCATCACGCAACAAGTCAGGCCCCTTCATGGGCAGTGAATTTGCCTATGAAGACATCTCCTCCCAGGAGGTAGAAAAATACAACTATAAGTTCATTGATGAAGGTGGACACGAAGGCATACCCAGTTTTATTCTCGAACGCTACCCGGTTGATCCCAATTCAGGCTATACCCGTCAACAGGTATGGGTCGATAAGGAGCGATATATTCCACTCAAGATCGATTATTACGATCGCAAAAACTCACCCTTGAAGACATTGGTTTTTCGTGATTACCAGCAATACCTCGATCAATATTGGCGGGCAGACGAGATGTATATGGAAAATCACCAGACGGGTAAAAGTACACTGCTGACCTGGAAACAGTATGGCTTTCGCAGTGGCCTGACTGATGGGGATTTCAATAAGAACAGTCTGAAGCGGGCAAGGTGACTTTGAGTTTTGAGTTTTGAGTTTTGAGTTTTGAGTCATAGGGTGTGGATCTTAAACAAAGCGCTCTGTGCGGCAGGGCCGCACCCTATGTGGCTGTTTTCTGCTCGACCAGGAAAACTGGCCATTATTTTATTCTTAGGAGTATGTAGTGTGAAAGTATGGCGATGGGTATTGCTGCTGATCCCCGGGCTGTTATCTGCTGGTGAATGGAGTGGTTTTGTCGAAATGCAGGGGCGATTTTTTCCTCAGCAGGCACTGGATAGTGATCAGTCTGGTCAACTCGTCTCGGTTGTGCTGCAACCGGAATACTATCAACGCTGGGATAAGGATAAACAGAGTCTGCTGTTCATACCCTTATTCCGTTGGGACAGTGAAGATGATGAACGAACCCATGGCGATATCAGCGAACTGATCTGGACCTATGCTGGAGACGGCTGGGAGACCCGGGCCGGCATCGGCAAGGTATTTTGGGGCGTCACAGAGGCACTGCATCTGGTGGATGTGATCAACCAGACCGATCTGGTCGAAAACCCGGACGGTGAACAAAAGCTGGGCCAACCGATGATAAAGCTTTCTCTTGAACAAGCGTGGGGCATACTCGATTTATATGCCTTGCCAGGTTTTCGTGAGCGAACCTACCCGGGTGAAACCGGACGTCTGCGGACTCATCCACGTGTAGAGACAGATCAGGCAACCTATCAATCTGACCGGGAAGAGAGACATATCGATCTGGCGTTGCGCTGGTCCCATTTTATCGGTGACTGGGATATTGGCCTGGCCCATTTCAACGGTACCAACCGCGATCCCCTACTGATGCCTGATCTTAATGATAGGGGAGAGGTGATACTCATACCCTTCTACGAACAGATGCATCAAACCAGCCTCGACCTGCAAGCCACAAAAGGTGATTGGCTGTGGAAGATGGAACTCCTCCACCGCTCTCTCGATAGCGGCAGTTTCAATGCTGCAACCGGCGGTTTTGAATATACCCTGGTTGGCATCGCTGATAGTGACATGGACCTGGGTCTATTGGGCGAATATCTCTATGACGACCGAGGCGACGATGCCTCAACACCCTTTGAAAACGATCTGTTTATCGGTTTGCGTCTGACTGCCAATGATGTGGAAGGCAGTGAACTCTTGGCAGG
The DNA here is from genome assembly GCA_025656375.1 of Candidatus Thiodiazotropha sp. (ex Ustalcina ferruginea). Lineage (GTDB taxonomy): Bacteria > Pseudomonadota > Gammaproteobacteria > Chromatiales > Chromatiaceae > Thiodiazotropha. Next base: position 20,832 of record JAHXHU010000141.1, read on the forward strand.
TGTCATCAAAGATCTGGATAATGACGGCTGGATGTTCAACCTTGAAGCGAGCCGGCGAATCGGTAACGACTGGAAAACGAGTGCACAAATCCGCTTATGGTCAGATATCCCAGTAGATGATCCGCTATATATCTTCCATCGCGATGATTACCTGGAGTTTACGCTGACACGTTTTTTCTAAGCTGGCTTTTGTATTAGCTGTAATCATATTTTGTATTCGGTGAGCGGGGCCGGCACCCCATATAACTCGCTTGCACATATGACATTAGCGTTTATTCGCATCCATTTGCGGACCCAATGAAATAACGTCAATCTAAATCGCCAAAATAAGCTCAGCAAAATCACCCAGTGCCTCTCTGACCTCCCGAATGGAGGGTGGATCTGCACCCCACCTATCGTTAAAAGCGCCTCGGCAGGTCAACCGCATGACATCGGGTTGCCGTGCTGAGTCAAGCCAGAGATGGTAACCGAGGGTAATCAGGGAGGATCCGGGATCTTCATAGCTTACTGTTATATTCCCCCGTCCGGTCATCTGTTGATATACAACCTGTTCCATCACCCGCTGTACTTTTTTAACGACAAAGGTGTCAGGCTCAATCCGTAGTGAACTATCCGCCAGGTTGCTGATTTCGAAATTACAATTCGGTACATACCGGTCGAATTCACTGAGTGCCATTGACACTCCCTGCTGAATAAAGGTACGCGTGGTTCCTGGTTGAATCATCACAGACTGCTTCAACAACAACTGACTGCCGACCGGTGGCAGGTTATAGGGATACCCCAGATCGTCAGAGACCAGATAGGATTGACTGCACCCTGCCAACAGAATCAAAAGAAGTAACCATCTCATGTTCATCTATCCTAATCATCCAAGAAGATCTTGTCGCAAATTTTCGCAAATAACCTCTACAAGGAAATCTCTTATTTGGCGTTAATTCGCGGTGATTAGCGTCCATTTGCGGCTTGTTTCTTAAATATGAGTACCGTTTGTGTCTGACGCCTGATTTGATGCCACTTTCAGAGCACTCTGAAGTAGCAGTTGAGATCCGGCAGGTCGATCTCTCGGGGCTTCAACCTGACACGATCATTCAAGCCGGCGTCTCCTTTAATGCGTAGCCTGGATTCCATGCCGATCGACGGCAGCAGTATGGTCGCCTTCTCCCCCTCCTTGGCTACTATGATCGCATCCCCCTGCCATTCGGGATTATTGAGCAGATAGATCAGACGCCAATGATTGTTCGACACCCGTTCGGTCTTGCGGTTCGCCATGCTACCCATCTCCGACTGGGCAATCCGTTCAGAGATGGCATGGATATCCAGCACCGGGTCACCCTTCAAATGGGCACGCAGTTGTTGGTGGGTCAATAGATCGGAGTGGCGCCTGAGTGGGCTTGTAGCACGGGTATAGGCTGCCAGTCCCAACCCGGAATGGGGCTCCGGCTGGGTCTTGACCTTGGTGGGTTTGAAGAAGCGTCGATAGGCATACATACCTGCCATATCTTCAGGTTCATTCAGCTCCTCCGGCGGCACCTGGGTGGCAAACGGGATGGGGATTTCGTTGATTTGGCAATAGTCAGCTATCCCCTCCCCCGCCATCAGCATCAGATCGGTAACCATTTCCCGGCTTTCCAACCTGGGAAGCGGATCGATCTCCACCTTGCCGTCACGGACTTTCAGCTTTACTTCCGGTAGTTGGATTGAAGCCGCCCCCGCCGCCTTTCTACGCTGACGATAGATTTGGCTTTTAGTCAGCAGTGGTGCAAACGGCATTTCATGCAATCGCTGATCCGCCTCGGCATAGCTGATTCGCTCGACCTTCAGCCAACTCGGACGAACCTCAATAGCCTTTATCTCTCCCTGTTCTGACAGCCTGAAGCCAATAGATAGCGCTGGCGACCTCTCCTGCAGGCCGAGACCCAGCTGGTCGGTTACGGCTGGTGGCAGCATGGGAATTACACGGTCCGGCAGATAGAGGTTGGCGCCACGAGCGCGGGCATCCAGATCCATATCGCTGTCCGGTGCTACCAGGGCGGCCACATCTGCCACATGGACCCAGATTCGCTCTCCATCCAGACTGATCGCATCATCCGGGTCCTGGTTGTCCTCGTCATCTATGGCGAAGGCAGGTAAGTGGGTCAGGTCAAGCCGATCTTCCTCCGGTAGAATGGGCACTTCATGTCCAGGAATGGTTTCATCTATACCCATCCGACGTGGATAGGGATTTTCATAGGCCGGCCAATACCCGGTCTTAATCAGCAGACGGTGGGCATTAACCGGCGTCTCCTGTATCTCCATTGCCTGCAGAATACGGCTCTTCTCACGTTTCTCGAGGGCAACTGCCTCTACTTCTCCAAGGGCCTTACGATCTTCTTCAACGATGGCTTCTGTTCGCAGTCGCTGCATGAAACTATGCCAGGCCTCTTCCTCGACAGCCTTCTGCTCCCGAGCGGCGATCTCCGACTCCACCTGCGCAGCGGCTCGTGGGCGGATCGACGGAGGAGTACCCTCAAAATAGACCTCTTCTGCAACTAACTGCCAAGTTGCCCAGGCCATCGCCGGTGTGTAGTCCCCAAATACCAGTTCACTCAGCTCCTTGATATCGGTCTCAGTCCCCTCTAGCAGCTCCCAATTCTCCTCAACCTCGCCGGTTTGTGGCGTCAGCTGATTCAGACTGGATAGTGGCCCTGGATGAAGCAACACCACATCCTTATCCCTGACACGTTTATTTTTAGCCCCCTCCAATTCAATGGTTATCTTGTCCGACACCTCAACGATACGAGCCGGTCGAATTTTGTAGAGAACCAGAGCACCTGCAGTCAATTTACTCATCAAACCTTCCGAAAAAGATACATACCAGAGATACTAGGGCCTGTTAACACTAATTTGGTTGTCAAATTAGTGTTAACAGGCCCTAATCAAAGTGAGGTGTAAGACCTCTCCCCTTTGGAAACCCCATGATCTCAAAGAACAAAACCTTCAGCAGTTCAAAAAACAGGCTGCAGAATAATTATATCCGGAGTATCACAGGGAGTTTCGTCCTCTGCGGGATCGGGTATGATACGCACTGTTTAATCTTAAACCCAGGAGCCTGTTCCTGACATGAATAAAGAATGGACTGAATTCCTCGCCTCACACGCTGCTCCGGTACAGGAGAGTGCTGACATTGGTTGTGCCATGAATGATCTCTCCCACTATGGCCTGGTCCGTGTCGAAGGTGAGGATGCCATGCAGTTTCTACAGGGCCAGATGACCAACGACATGGGACAGATTACAGAGACGCACAGCAACCTGGCAGGTTGGTGTAATGCCAAGGGACGCATGATGGCCAGCTTTCGCTGCTTTCGCCGAGCTGAGGCCTTCTACCTGCAGACACCGTTGGAAAACATCTCCCGGGTGTTACAGCGGCTATCGATGTATGTGCTGAGATCCAAGGTCACTATCAGTGACGCCAGTGATGAACTGGTAAGAATCGGTTTCACCGGTATCTGCGCTGAAGCCCTATTACAGCCCTTTTTCGAAGAACTGCCTGAGCAGGTCAATGATGTACAGCAGCAGGATCAGATGACACTCATTCACGTGCCGGGCGTCAGTCTGCGCTTTGAAGTGATTGGTCCGATCGGACAGATACAGGAGATATGGCAGACGGCAGAGGGTCAGGCACAAGCGGTCGATGAAAATTTCTGGGCGCTACAGGAGATTCGCGCCGGTATCCCAACACTTTATCAAAGTACCAGTGAGTCGTTCGTCCCACAGATGACCAATATGCAGTTGATAGATGGCGTGAGCTTCACCAAGGGGTGCTATACAGGCCAGGAGGTCGTCGCCCGCATGCAATACCTGGGCAAACTGAAACGACGCATGTATCTGGCCCATGTCAGTACCGCAACGCCCCCGAATCCAGGAGATGAACTATTCGCCAAGGACAGCACTTCGGGACAGGGTACCGGTAAGGTGGTGGATGCCCAGGCCAACGGTGATGGTTACGACCTGCTTGCAGTGATCGAAATTGCCAGTGCCGAGGAGCAGCAGGTCTGCCTGGGAGAAAATGGACCTAAGCTGGAGATCCTTAACCTGCCCTACAGCTACTCAGAATAGACAAGATACCGATTAAGAAATGCCTATAGTGACCGCTAAGCTGTCACTACAGCTGCAGCCAAGGGAAGCACACGGAAAATGATCGACGAAAACCAGTTTATTGAAACCCTCAATGAGGCCATCGACAAAAACCGTCTCACCCTTCCCACGCTACCGGAAGTGGCACTGAAAGTCAGGGATGCGGTGGAAAAAGAGCAGATTTCCGCCAACCAGATTGCCGAGATCATCGCCTCTGATGCTGCTCTCTCAGCACGCCTTCTACAGGTTGCCAACAGCCCTCTTTATCGTGGCCGGGTAGCGATCGACAATCTGCAAATGGCAGTGGCGCGCTTAGGGGTGCGTCTGGTGCGCAGTCTTATCATGCAGCAGATCTTTCAAGCCACCAATGATCTGCTGGATGCCAAATTTCGCCAGGTCTGGGAAGAGAGTGTGCAGATCGCCGCAATCTCTCGTGTCCTGGCAGGTAACGCGGACCACCTCGACAAAGAACAAGCTATGCTGGCAGGCCTGATCCATAATATTGGGGCACTGCCGGTCCTCGCCATGGCCGAGAGCCATGAGGAACTGTTACAAGACCCTCAGGAGTTGGACCGGATCATTGATGCGCTAAGTCCTCAAGTCGGCCAGCGGATTCTGGAGATGTGGGATTTTCCACCATCATTGATCAAAGTACCGGCAAATTTTCTCAATCTTGAGTATGTGAGTGAAGGCGATGCCTACTATGTGGATATCGTTCTGGTGGCACGTCTCGAGTCCCTGATGAACTCAGATCACACACCCGATACAACGGAGTGGTCTCAAATACCCTCGTTTGCCAAACTCGGCGTTGAGCCGGAGATCAATATCATTGAGATCGAAGGGGTCGCTGACGATATCCAGGATATCGAGGTCATGTTTCTATCATGATGTTATGCCGCTTTCAGCGCCAAGCAGACCATGATTGAGGCAGAAAACCTCTGTAAACACTACGCAGGTGTAAAAGCGGTGGATGGGGTCAGTTTCGCTATACCCCGTGGCGTCTGCTTTGGCCTGCTAGGACCAAATGGTGCCGGTAAGACCACCACTGTGGAGATGCTGGAAGGTATCAAGACCCCCTCTTCCGGTGACATCCGATATAAAGGGGAGCCGCTTGGCCAGCGCTTCCGTAACGAAGCCGGAATCATGTTTCAGCACACGGCCCTGCAAGAGTTTATTCGTGTCGACGAAGTGCTGAAGATGTTTCAACAGTTCTACAGCCACACCCGACCGATAGAAGAACTGGTAGAGGTCTGTGCCCTGGAAGAGTTCCTTACCCGAGATACGCGCAAGCTGTCCGGCGGACAGAAACAGCGTCTGTTGCTGGCGATTGCCCTGATCAACGATCCGCAAGTGGTGTTTCTCGACGAACCCACTACCGGCCTCGATCCCCAGTCACGTCGCAATCTCTGGCATCAAGTACGCAGCATCAAGGCTGAAAACAAAACCCTGGTGTTGACGACCCACTACATGGAAGAGGCGTTTGAGCTGTGTGACGAGATCATCATCATGGACCATGGTGTTATCATTGCCCAAGGCAATCCAAAGGAGCTGTTAGCCAACCATTTTGACAACTCAGTCATTACACTGCCCCTCTCCGCACTACCCGCAGACTTTCGTGCCGATGAGGCATCTACACTCCATCCTCAGGATGGTCAGATGGAGATTCTATCGCGGGATGCGGATGCTACCATCCACTACCTGGCAGCACAGCATATTCCTTTGAAGCAGTTACAAGTACGCTCTCCTACCCTGGAAGATCTGTTCCTGGAATTGACCGGACACCATCTTCGTACCTGATCATGTCGATACGCCGTTTTCTCGCCGCTCTGCAAGCACGCAACCTGGAATTTCTGCGTGACCGTACTGCACTGGGTTGGAATCTGATCATGCCGGTATTGATTGTGATGGGTTTTGCCTTTGCCTTCTCCACCGGGCAGGAGGAGCTCTATAAGGTCGGACTCTATGGCCATTCTGAACAAGACCTTGCCGTACATGATTTCCTACAGACTCGCTATGTTGATTTCATACCTGTGGATGAGCTGGAGAGGATGATCGACAAGGTTGACCGACATCAAATTGATCTGCTGCTTGATCTGAAAAATAGCCGTTACTGGGTCAATAGCACATCTCCCAAAGGTTACCTATTGGAACAGTTGCTTGCGCCTTTTCAGCTCAAACGGGAAGCGGTCAGCGGTTCAGAGATTCGCTATGTCGACTGGGTCATTCCCGGTGTATTGGGCATGAACATCATGTTCAGCGCCCTTTTCGGGGTCGGTTATGTGATTGTCAGATACCGAAAGAACGGGGTATTAAAACGTTTGCGTGCAACACCGCTCAGTGCCTTTGAATTCCTCTCGGCACAGATCACCTCACGCCTGCTGATGATCGTGACGGTAACTGTACTGGTCTATGCCGGCACAAACCTGGTTGTTGATTTCCGCATGGTCGGCTCATATTGGCTGCTATTTTTGATTCTGGTCCTCGGTGCATTGAGTATGATCAGTGTCGGTCTGTTGGTTGCCGCACGCATCACCAGTGAGGAGGCAGCAAATGGCCTGCTGAACCTGATCAGCTGGCCGATGATGCTGCTTTCCGGGGTCTGGTTCTCACTGGAGGGATCACACCCTTTGGTTCAGAATCTGGCGCTCGCTCTTCCTCTGACCCATATGGTCGATGCCGCTCGGGTAGTGATGATTGAAGGCGCAGGACTTGCGGATGTCACAGATCAATTATTCACATTGCTCCTGTTTACCCTATGCTTTGTCAGCATAGGTTCAAAAACCTTTCGCTGGGAGTGAGCAGGATGGCGGAGAATGATGCGTATTTCATGGCTGAAGCCCTAGATCTTGCACGCAGGGGGATCGAACGGGGCGATGGAGGCCCATTTGGTGCAGTGATTGTCTCAGAGGGTCGTATCATCGGCCGTGGTTGGAATCAGGTGGTCAACTTAAACGACCCAACAGCACATGCTGAAATGCAGGCAATTCGTCAAGCTTGCCAAAGCGTTGCCAACTACCATATCCCTGGCAGTGTACTCTATGCTACATGTGAACCCTGTCCGATGTGTCTCAGTGCAGCCTACTGGGCACATATCGAACGCCTGGTTTATGCTGCTGATGCAGAAGACGCTGCTGCCATCGGTTTTAGTGACAGGGCGATCAAACTGGAACTTGATAAACCCCTGGTCGAGAGAAGCATCATTGTTAAGCAGCTGCACCGGAATGAGAGTCTTGCTCTCTTCAAACAATGGAAAATGAGCGATAAGAAAAAAGAATACTAAGAAATGATAAAAGCTTGGATATTATTTTATGAACCAATGCTGACCGGAATGCACGAACGACGCACTCCCTCGAAAATAACTTAATAAAACGAACCAACAACATGTGCGGTATAGCTGGAATAATTAACCTCAAGGATGGCACACCACCCTCCAGAAATGAACTCGAGGGTATGATACATGCTGTCCATCACCGTGGTCCTGACGGCTATGGTTTCTTTTATCATGACAAACTTGGCCTAGCCCATGCCAGGCTCAGTATTATCGACTTGATCGGTGGTGATCAACCTATTCATAATGAAGACCAATCGGTTCAAGTGGTTTTCAATGGTGAAATCTTCAACTATCTCGAGTTGAGAGCGCAGCTCCAGAAAAAAGGCCATCGATTCTATACCCATTCCGACACTGAGGTCATTGTCCATCTCTATGAGGAACATGAAGAGGAATTTGTAAACCATCTCAACGGACAGTTTGCGATTGCTCTATGGGACAATACAAAACAGAAACTCTTACTTGCCAGAGACAGAGCCGGCATACGTCCACTGTTCACAATTGAAACGGGAGGGAGACTCTATTTCGCCTCTGAAGTAAAGTCCCTATTCTCTTCCCTCGTGAGATTAATCTGACGGCCCTGCAGGAAGTGTTCACATTCTGGACAACCCTGCCTCCTCATTCACTGTTCGAATCTGTAGAGATACTGCCACCCGGCCATTTCATGGTGATCGATAAGGGCGATAAGAGCGTGTCCAGATATTGGGACTGGTCATTTCCCAATGAACAGATTGACAATCATAAATCGGTTACCGAATGGAGTGAGGAATTAAAGGCACTGATGGTCGACTCAGTTCGTCTACAGTTACGATCGGATGTCCCTGTCGGAGCCTATCTCAGTGGAGGCCTGGACTCTTCTGTTCTCACTTCCTTGATCAAGAACTTCACTGATACGCCACTGAGGACCTTCTCCATCGGATTCGAAGATGAGGAATTCGATGAAAGCGGCTTTCAGAAAGACTTGGTTGATTATCTTGGTACCAAGCATACCCATGTTCTCTGCAAGCGTTCTGACATAGGCGCCGCATTCCCAAAAGTGATCTCGCATACCGAGTCTGCCATTGTGAGAACTGCGCCGACACCCTTGATGCTGCTTTCCGGTGCGGTACGTGAAGCCGGTTATAAGGTTGTACTCACCGGGGAAGGTGCCGATGAAGTATTTGGTGGATATGATATCTTCAAGGAGGCTAAAGCAAGACGATTTTGGAGCCATGCTCCAGACTCGCACTGGCGTCCTCTGATACTGCAGCGTCTCTATCCCTATCTGAAGCACTCACCTACAGCGAGTGGCGCATTCACTAAGCGCTTCTTCCAGCAGGGTATGGAACACCTCGAAAAACCCTATTTTTCACACATACCCCGATGGACTACAACTCAACGCATTTTGCAGTTCTTTTCTGATGAAGCGCGTGCAGCAGTGCCCCATCCGGTCGAGTTTGCTGCAATCAATCGCCTCCTCCCGGATGAGATCAACAGCTGGAAGCCGCTCAACAGGGACCAATATATCGAGGCCAATACGCTCCTTTCAGGATACCTGTTGAGCTCTCAGGGTGACCGCGTTGCAATGGCAAACTCAATAGAAGGAAGATTTCCTTTTCTCGACCACCGGGTTATTGAATTTGCTGCGACGCTGCCAAGCCGTTATAAAATCATGGGATTAAATGAGAAATATATACTCAAGCACACCATGCAGGGGTTGATCCCGGAAAGCATCAGAAACCGAAGTAAACAACCCTATCGAGCCCCAGACAATCAATCATTCTTTGTCGATGGTAAACCCCTGGAGTATGTCGCCTACCTCTTCAGTGAAGAGCGTATCCGTAAAGCAGGGTATTACAACCCCAAAACCGTCAACATGCTGATGAAAAAATGTGCCCGGGGTAAAGCGCTGGGATTTGCTGATAATATGGCCTTTGTCGGCATTCTCTCCAGCATGCTGCTCAATGAAACGATCATCGAAAAAAATGCCATTGAACCCTATAATCGCCATCAATCAAGCTGGTAGAATGTGGCAACCGAATTTCAGTGAAATATTACCTAAACTAGTTGATATTAGAATTTTAAAATATTGATTAGTCGATATGATCCATTGAAGGACACTGTATACAGGCCCCTGCCACCGATACCATGAATGGGGCATATTGATTAATCAGCATGCGCAAAAGTAACAATTTTTTTACGGTTATCATATTGTCGAACCTTTAGGAATACCCATGTCATCAGAAGCAAAAATTAGAAACTATATCCTTGAAAACTACCTTTTCACGGATGACGAGTCTGCCCTGGACAGTGCTGACTCCTTCCTGGACAAAGGAATTTTGGACTCTACCGGTATTCTGGAAGTCATCTATTTTCTTGAAGATGAGTTTGAAATCAAGGTCGAAGACACAGAAATGTGTGCCTGAAAACCTCGACTCGGTGAACAACATCGTCTCTTTTATCGAAAGAAAAAGGCAGTAATGTGGCACCTGCCAACTACGCTATTCGATCATTTTAAAACGACTGTAAACAAATACCCTGATTCGCTCGCCATTGCAGATAATAAGCAACGGGCCACCTATCAGAATCTTTTAGAAGAAGTCGGTAAAGTCAGTCGGTACCTGCTGGAATCAGGACTTAAAAAGGGTGACCGAGTCTCCCTTGTTATCACCAATTCAGTTGAATATGCCGCAGTTTTTTATGCGATTTGGGCCGTTGGCGGCGTCACAGTTGCACTCAACACACAAGCAAAGGCGAGGGATATCATTAACTAGGTATACCACTCAGAAGCCAAATGGCTGTTTGTTGATGAGCGGCACCAAGAATTTAAAGCCGTAGTAGCAGAGATTAAATCGGATGTTGAGTTAATCTCAGTAGGCAGAGGTGCTGCGGATTACCAGACAGAATCCGCCGTTTCTTGGCAGCTGATACTTGACCAAACAGCCTCAGAGCCAAACATCAGTCTCACTCCATCGGATCTTGCTTCGATTATCTACACATCAGGTACAACAGGACATCCTAAAGGCGTCACCCTCAGCCACGGTAATCTTTCCGCCAACATCGATTCCATACTGACCTATCTTGAACTCACCGAACAGGATAGCATTCTCAATGTGTTGCCCTTCTACTACTCCTATGGCAACTCCATACTACATACCCATCTTGCGGTGGGTGGTTCATTGGTATTGGAAAACAGTCTTGCCTATCCGCACCGCGTCATGGAGAAGATGGCCAATGAAGCGGTGACAGGTTTTTCAGGTGTACCCTCAACATTCGCCCTGTTACTTGGCCGGGTGAATATCAAAGATTATGGCCTCTCAAATTTGCGCTATATCACGCAGGCTGGTGGTGCGATGGCGCCTGCACTGGCTGACAAATTATCCTCCACACTACCCGATACTGAGCTGTTTATTATGTATGGTCAAACCGAGGCGGGTGCAAGATTGACCTACCTGCCACCTAAGATGCTTAAAGAAAAGCGGGGCTCTATCGGTATAGCCATACCTAATACAACAATTGAAGTGCGCAGTAAGGAGGGGAAAGTTACCGAACCAGGAGAAACCGGAGAGATCTGCGCTTTTGGTAAGAACATCATGCAGGGCTATTGGAAAGACAGTGAGAAAACAGGCGAAATTATCAAGAACGGCTGGTTGTATACCGGTGATTTGGCACATACCGATGTTGATGGATACCTCTATATCGATGGCCGGTCATCAGACATGATCAAAAGCGGCGCTAACCGGATCAGCCCGAAAGAGATTGAGGAGGTTATCCAGGAGATAGACCAAGTCCTGGAGGTCGCTGTTGTAGGTTGCCCTGATGATATGCTGGGAGAGGTCATTAAAGCTTACGTGGTGCTGAAAAAAATAACAGCCTCGAAAAAAGGGTGATCCAACATCACTGTAAGAGTAATCTTGCACTCTATAAAATCCCAAAAATAATCGAGTTTATTGAAGAGTTACCTAAAACAGCCTCAGGCAAGATACAGAAGTTTCTACTACAAAAATAGAAGTGCTCACTGAACACTGGACCATGATGACTTAGGCCGATGGAGTAGTAAACTGAATCTCACCTGAGCCCAATTGGTTAGGGCAATAGAACAATCTAGTGTAGTGTCCTAAACATATTATCCATTTTGCAATACAACCTTGGCTCGCCCCACTTTTTCCAGTATCTGATCAACGCTTTTAG
>JAHXHU010000365.1 GCA_025656375.1 Candidatus Thiodiazotropha sp. (ex Ustalcina ferruginea)
TCACCATTCCAAGTGAAACGCCCTGTGCGGAGCCGCATGCAGGGTGTTGTGGGGGCTGGGGGTTAGAGACCCCCGGCTACCCGATTCATCAAATAGTGGATAATAATGACTGATATAGCTGGAGTTCAGAACGGAGAATAACCTTCAGGTATCAGTATGGTAGGTTTTTTCTGAACCCGGTCGTCCAGATAGGGGAAATCGATAGTAAAGTGGAGTCCGCGACTCTCACGTCGGCACTGGCCAGAGCGGATGATCATATCGGCCACATCGACCAGATTACGTAGCTCAAGGAGGTCGATACTGACTCTGAAATTGCTGTAGTACTCAACAATTTCTCGCTGTAATAGATCGACTCTTCGACGCGCCCGCACCAGACGCTTGTTGCTGCGTACAATACCCACATAGTCCCACATGAAATGGCGAAGTTCATCCCAGTTATGGGAGACGACAACCTCTTCATCGGGTTCAGTGACACGGCTTTCATCCCAAGATGGCAGGATAGGGGGTTCACTGGTTTCGGCATCCAGGGCATGGATATCTTTAGCAGCCAGATTGGCAAACACAAGACATTCGAGCAGGGAGTTGCTGGCCATACGATTGGCCCCATGAAGGCCGGTGTAGGCGCTTTCGCCAATCACATAGAGCCCAGCAATGTCGGTTCGGGCCTGGTGATCGGCCATCACACCACCGCAGGTGTAGTGGGCGGCTGGCACTACCGGGATCGGTTGTTGGGTCATATCGATACCAAAATCGAGACAGCGACTGTAGATAGTAGGGAAGTGCTCCTTAATGAAATCGGCCGGCTTATGGCTGATATCGAGATAGAGACAGTCGGCACCGATGCGTTTCATTTCGTGATCGATGGCGCGTGCGACGATATCGCGTGGTGCCAACTCCTTGCGCTGATCGAAAAGGTGCATGAAACGACTGCCATCCGGCAAGGTCAAGTGAGCCCCTTCACCCCTGACTGCTTCAGAGATAAGGAAACTCTTGGCTTCCGGGTGGTAGAGACAAGTGGGATGAAACTGGATGAACTCCATATTGGCGACCCGACATCCAGCCCGCCAGGCCATGGCAATGCCATCGCCGGTGGAGACATCGGGGTTACTGGTATAGAGATAAACCTTGCTTGCACCACCTGTTGCCAAGACCACGAAACGAGCACGAAAGGTCTCAACATGGCTGCTCTCGTGGTCGAGAATATAGGTGCCATAGCAACGTTTCTGTTGCTTTTTTTTACTGCGTTCGCTGGTAATCAGATCGATGGCGATATGGTGTTCGAAGACTTCGATGTTGGGACGTGCCATGACCTGTGCCTGTAAGGTGGTTTCAACCTCCTTACCGGTAGCATCCGCAGCATGTATCACCCGTCGATGGGAGTGTCCCCCTTCCCGTGTCAGGTGATAGCCTCCGCTGGAGGAGGAAGTATCATCCTTGGTGAAGTTGACTCCCCCCTTGAGTAGCCAGTCAATGTTCATTGGGCCGTTTTCCACAACCAGTTGGACTGTCTCCTCGTCACACAGTCCTGCACCGGCATCAAGGGTGTCTTTTACATGCGATGCTATTGTGTCCGCTTCATCGAGGACGACGGAGATGCCCCCCTGCGCATAGTAAGTATTGGTCTCTTCCAGCTCCCGTTTGGATATGACTGCAATTTTCAATCGTTCATCCAGTTGCAGGGCCAGGCTTAAGCCGGCAGCGCCACTGCCGATGATTAGAACGTCATGCTGGTGATCAGTTGTCATATTTGCGGGGTAGGGTCGTTATGGTGATAATGCGCATCCAGATGTATCGCATCCTAGCCTAATTTGCTGTTTCATTGAACTAGATCAATTGTAGCTAGGGAATTGCGAGAACTAATCCAAACTATGACTGTCAATGGGACTGTGCACAGGATGTGCCCGTCACGAGGAGGTAACAGCCCGGATGGGCGAGCGGTTAATCGATCAGGAACTCGTAACTAGAGTTCAACAGGGTGACAAAAAGGCGTTTGATCTGCTGGTCCTTAAATACCAGCAGAAAATCACCAATCTGATCTCCCGCTATATCAGGGATCCTCACGAGGTGCTGGATGTGACTCAGGAGGCCTTCATCAAGGCCTATCGAGCCATACCCAAGTTCCGTGGTGACAGTGCGTTTTATACCTGGCTCTATCGGATTGCCATCAATACGGCAAAAAACTACCTCGTGGCTCAAGGACGTCGTCCTCCATCGGATGATGTGGATGCTGAAATGGCTGAACAAATGGATGTCGGCGTGCGTCTAAAGGAAACAGGTACACCAGAGAACCATGTATTGACTGAAGAGATCACCATGACTGTGCAAAAGGCCATTGACGATCTGCCAGAGGACCTGCGAACAGCCATTGTGTTGAGAGAGCTTGAAGGTATGAGCTACGAGGAGATTGCCAATGCCATGTCCTGCCCCGTGGGGACAGTACGCTCGCGTATATTCAGAGCGCGCGAGGCAATCGATAAGAAACTGAGACCGTTGTTAAAACCTTAATATCAGGCACATAAAGATGACTGAGCAAGAGTTAGAAAGATTATCCGCACTGGTAGATGATGAAATATCAGAGAAAGAAATTCCAGGTGAAATCAATAAGCTGACGAAAAAACAGGCTAACCTGGATGTATGGTCACGTTACCATCTGATTGGGGATGCGATGCGTAGTGAACTTGGCCAGCTCCATAATACTGATATGGCGAGCGTCATCAGCCAACGTCTTGAAAACGAGCCCGTGGTATTGGCACCACGGGCACTAAAGCGATCCACACCAACCAGGAAACATGCCATAACCGGATTGGCTGTTGCTGCCTATTTGACAGCAGTGGCTGTTGTATTGGCGCCACAGATGATCAATCCAGGCAGTTCTGAAACATCACCGCAGACGGTTGTGAGTAATCAACTCCCCGAGAATAAAACGATCTATGTGGTAGAAGATGGTACGCGTTGGGAACTGCTCAAAAAACCCAAGGTTGAGTCTCGGCTCAATGCCTATCTGGTGAATCATCAGGATCTCTCACCCTCTAGCAACATAAGGGGTATTATACCTTTTGCCACCTTCGTCAGCTATGACGAAAACAAGCAATAAAACCGGCAACATACGAGCATATGGAATGAGTCCAGCGCCAGTTAATCGTACATTTAAACAAATCTGTTTGGCTCTTTGCCTTTCTGTGGTGTTCTGTCAGTCGGTTATCGGTAACGATAGTCTGTCTCCAAAAGATTGGCTGGAACGGATGATGGAAGCGGTACAGAAGCTGAATTATCAGGGAACATTTATCTATCTGCACGATAATCAGCTTGAAACCATGAAAATCGCCCACGCTGTAGATGGTGATCGTGTGAGAGAGAGCCTGATGTCACTCAATGGTACGCCTCGAGAAGTGATACGTGATGCGGAATCAGTCACCTGTGTGTTACCCGACTCACAAGAGGTATCAGTCGATAAGCGTACACCAAGTGACAAATTCCTGAATATTCTACCCCACGACCTGGCCCAGCTGGAGGATTACTACAACTTCCAGAATATGGGTAATACTCGGATTGCCACTCGTCAGGCCCAGGTAGTCGTGATCATGCCAAATGACCTCCTGCGCTATGGATATCGATTCTCCCTCGATACTGAGAGTGGGTTTCCTTTGAAGTCCGATTTGATGAATGAACAAGGTGAACTGGTCGAACAGACGATGTTTACCCATCTGCAAATCGGCATTGCGGAAATCAGTGAACTTCACCATAGAGAGTCACTCTTTACCTACCGGCTGAAAAATAATCCGGGTCTTGCGATTGAAAATCCTCAGATCAATCCCAGTAAGTGGGACTTTATGCGTTTGCCGAATGGTTTCAGGCTGAGCATGCAGCATCAACTGCCTGATCCTCTAGGTAGTGATCCCATTGAACAGTATGTATTTAGCGATGGTTTGAGCTCACTTTCAGTCTTTATCGAAGCTGAAACAAGGGAAGTGGCCTTTAATGGTGTCTCCCGACTGGGTGCAGTAAACGCCTGGGGAGGTCAGGTTGATGGTTATCAGGTTACGGCTGTAGGAGAAGTGCCGGCCGTGACAATTCTTGGTGTTGTACAAGGCATGCAACTCAAGCAAATAAATGATTGAAGAACCAGCCACAGTCATCAGTCTAGATAATGGTTTTGCAATCGTAGAAACACAACAACGTGCAGCCTGCGGAAGCTGTGGCAGCGCCAACAGTTGTAGCACAACAGCGCTCTCCGGCCTGTTCAAACGTCGACACAATCGATTGAAGGTTACCAATCCCATTCAAGCTAGACCTGGTGAGCAGGTCATTATCGGATTACAGGAACAAGCCCTACTCAAGGTATCATTCATGGCCTATTTGCTTCCAATCGTCTGCATGATACTGGCGGCGATTCTAGTACAGAGTCTGGCAACACAGTTTGCCTGGCAGGGAGGGGAACTCCCACAAGTTATCGGTGGTCTATTGGGGCTGATTAGCGGATTTTTACTGCTTAAGCGGCTTGCTGAGCAGAGACGTGATAAACCAGGTTATCAACCGGTCATACTGCGCCAAGCTAAGGGTACTCCAGTGCAATTTACTAAGGAGTATGTTGGCTAGCCAACGACCCAGTGAATATCTGATGTTTTTCATACATGACATGTCCGGTCTATTACCCGATAGTTTCTTCCAGGAGCAGTATATGAGAGACATTAAATTCCCCATACAAATCTTTACAACGATCATACTGGGACTTATCTTTTCGCTACCTTTACAAGCGCGCGATCTACCTGATTTTGTAGACCTTGCAGAACAGAATGCCCCTTCGGTCGTCAATATCAGTACCAAGCAAAAGACCCTGCGTAATAATATGCAGCGTTTCAATATACCTGAATTCCAAGATCTTCCCGAAGGTAGCCCTTTGGGTGAACTGATGAAGAAGTTCTTTGGGAATTACGGCTTTCAGATGCCGGAAGAAGGACCGGAAAAGCGCTCTTTAGGCTCCGGTTTTATCATCTCAGAGGATGGTTTTATTCTCACCAATAACCATGTCGTAGATGAAGCGGATCAGATTCTGGTGCGCATGAATGACCGTAGGGAGTTCGTCGCCGAGGTGATTGGCAAAGACGAACGTAGCGATATAGCCTTGATAAAGATCGATGCTGATGATTTACCAGTGGTCGAGATTGGTGATTCAGAAAAGCTCAAGGTAGGGGAGTGGGTATTGGCGATTGGATCACCGTTTGGCTTCGATCACTCAGTCACAGCGGGGATCGTCAGTGCAAAAGGCCGAAATCTGCCCAGTGAAAATTACGTCCCCTTTATTCAAACCGATGTGGCAATCAATCCCGGTAACTCAGGGGGGCCTCTATTCAATCTTGACGGTAAGGTGGTTGGGATAAATTCTCAAATATACAGCCGCTCGGGTGGATTCATGGGGCTCTCATTCGCTATCCCTATCGAAATGGCAATCAATGTTGCCGAGCAGCTTAAAACCAGAGGGCGTGTCACGCGTGGCTGGTTGGGTGTATTAATTCAGGACGTGACCAATGACTTGGCTGATAGCTTTGCTATGGATCATCCCAGAGGTGCGCTGATTGCCCGTGTTTTGCCGGACAGTCCATCGGAGAAGGCCGGGCTGCAGGTCGGTGATGTCATTCTTGAGTTTAATGGAACCAAGATTGCTACCTCTTCCGAGTTACCACCACTTGTCGGTAGAAGTAATGTTGACAAACCAGCGGTGCTAACGATCTTGCGCAATGGTAAGAGTAAGCAAGTGAAAGTGAATATTGGTGAGCTGCCAGCAGATGACAAAATGGCATTAGCCAACAATCAGGCGCCTAAGGTCTCGGAAAACCGCCTTGGCATGATGGTCTCTTCAGTCAGTGAGCAACTCCGTAAACAGTTACGCTTAACGAACCGCAAAGGCGTTTTGGTCGAGTCTGTTACCGGGCTGTCTGCCAGAGAGGCAGGTATCCAACAAGGTGACATTATCACCATGATAAACAACCGTGAAGTCGAGGATGTCGAGCAGTTTAATCAACTGGTGAAGGCGTTACCGACGGACAAGACGGTAGCCCTCCTGGTGCATCGTGATACTGGGCCGATCTTTCTTGCACTGCACGTACCCGAAGAGTGAGTCGCCTCCTGCGCTTCTATTATCGGGATGGCTGCCACCTTTGTGATGACATGCTGGAGGAGCTGATTCGGCTGCGTTCAGAGTGGCAATTTGACTTAATTGAGGTCGATATCGATCGGAGCCCTGAGATTCGAGATAAGTACAATACCCAGATACCGCTCCTGGAAGACGCCCAGGGTAGCTGCTTGAGTGAGTATTATCTCGATCAGGCAACGCTTCTGCGCTATTTGCGAGGCGCGTGATTTGGTATCATCCCGCATTTGCGGCATCAAGCGACTATTGAAACGCCCCGAAACGGGGCGTTTCTCATTTTTCGGAGAGAATTTCAAGGCTTTATGGCTGATTTGCGACATATCCGTAACTTCTCGATCATTGCACATATAGATCATGGAAAATCGACTATTGCAGATCGATTCATCCAGAACTGTGGGGGACTGACCGACCGTGAGATGGGGGATCAGGTCTGTGATTCCATGGAATTAGAGCGTGAGCGGGGTATCACAATCAAGGCACAGAGCGTGACACTCGATTTTTGTGCAGAGGATGGGGAGACCTATCAGCTCAATTTCATTGATACTCCTGGCCATGTGGACTTTTCCTATGAGGTATCACGCTCTCTGGCTGCCTGCGAAGGTGCACTGCTGGTCGTAGATGCCGCCCAGGGTGTTGAAGCGCAAAGTGTCGCCAACTGCTATACCGCCATTGAACAGGGCCTGGAAGTTCTGCCGGTGCTGAATAAGATCGATCTGCCCTCAGCCGAACCGGAAAGAGTGATCAATGAAATAGAGGAGATCATCGGTATCGACGCCGGACATGCTATCCGTGTCAGTGCCAAGACAGGCCTGGGTATTGTTGATTTACTGAATCAGCTTGTGGCGATCATACCACCACCATCAGGTGACTCAGACGCAGCATTGCAGGCGTTAATTATCGATTCTTGGTTCGATCCCTATGTAGGGGTCATTTCACTCATCCGGGTCATGAATGGTGCCATCAAACCCAAGGAGAAGATGCGTATCATGTCTACGGGACGGGTCTTTCAGGTCGAGAAAGTGGGTGTATTTACCCCCAAACAGCATAACAAGACTCATTTAGGAGCAGGTGAAGTCGGTTATGTCATCGCCGGTATCAAGGAAATTGACGGGGCGCCTGTAGGCGACACCATCACTTTGGAGAACCGCCAGGCTGAATCGCCGTTGCCGGGCTTCGAAGAGATGCACCCGCGAGTCTTTTCCGGACTCTTTCCCGTCAGTTCAGATGACTATGAAGACCTGCGGGATGCACTGCAGAAGTTGCGACTCAACGATGCTGCCTTGCACTATGAACCGGAGACATCACAAGCTTTAGGCTTCGGTTTTCGCTGCGGCTTTCTTGGCATGCTGCATATGGAGATCGTGCAGGAACGATTGGAGCGTGAATATGACCTCGATCTGATCACCACAGCTCCTTCAGTGGTGTATGAGGTATTGAAGAATGATGGAGAGCTGATCCGTATTGAAAACCCTGCAGCACTACCGGATCCAAGCAAGATCGAGGAGGTGCGTGAGCCTATCATTGTAGCAACCATATTGGTTCCGCAGGATTATCTCGGCAATGTCATCACACTTTGTATCGAAAAGCGCGGTGTCCAAAAAAATATGCAGTATCTGGCAGGGCAGGTTCAGTTGAGTTATGAACTGCCGATGAATGAGGTGGTACTCGACTTCTTTGACCGCCTTAAGTCGGTGAGTCGGGGTTATGCGTCATTTGAATATGAATTTACCCATTTTCAGGCAGCTCCACTGGTAAAGTTGGATGTTCTGATCAATGGCGACCGGGTGGATGCCCTATCATTGATTGTGCATAAGGATCAGTCGCAGGGCCGAGGTCGCGATTTAACATCGAAGATGAAAGAGATTATCCCCAGGCAGATGTTTGAAGTTGCCATTCAGGCTGCAATTGGCAACAAAATAATTGCCCTGACCACGGTAAAGGCCTTGCGTAAAAATGTAACTGCCAAATGTTATGGTGGTGACATCACCCGTAAACGTAAACTGCTTGAAAAGCAGAAAGCTGGAAAAAAACGCATGAAGCAGGTTGGTAAGGTAGAGATCCCACAGGATGCCTTTCTTGCTGTTCTGCAAGTGGGTAAGGATAATTAGGACGCCTGGAGAGGAAATAGATAAAAAATGAATTTTGATTTTCCCACATTTCTTGTTGTAGCCAGCGCCTTAACGGGTGCGATCTGGTTCTTGGATAGCATTTTTTTAGCACCGAAGCGGCGTCAGTTAGCGACTGAAGGGGGGGGAGACCCGGCACAACCCCAGACCGTCCGGAAAGAACCGCTGATTGTTGAATACTCCCGCTCTTTCTTTCCGGTGATTTTCGCCGTATTGATCCTTCGCTCTTTTCTTGTAGAACCTTTCAGGATTCCCTCCGGTTCCATGATGCCGACACTGCTGGTTGGAGACTTTATCCTGGTTAATAAATTCAGCTATGGCATACGTCTGCCAGTACTGAATAAAAAGATTATCGACCTGGGTGATCCTCAGCGCGGTGATCCGGTTGTATTCCGCTATCCTAAGCAACCCTGGGTAGACTATATCAAGCGTGTTGTGGCCGTACCGGGCGATTCCCTCTACTATCGTGGCAAGACCCTATATGTTAATGGGGACACCATGCCTCAGACACCTGTCGGTCGGTATGCGGGTGTTGGCAGCGGGGAGCGCATGTCAGGTGCCATAACAGCAGTTGAAAACCTGGATGGAACGGAGCATTCGATTCTGATCAATCCTCTAGCGCCGGATCTGCCAACCGGGTGCCGTGTATTGAGACAGGGACCGATTACCATTCCGGATGGCCACTATTTCGTGATGGGTGATAATCGGGATAATAGCAATGACAGTCGGTGCTGGGGGCTGGTTCCTGACGAAAACCTAGTTGGCAAGGCTTTTGGTATTTGGATGAATTGGGATTCAGAGATTGATAGCTTTCCTCCTATTGCCTGGGAACGGATAGGAAAAGGCATTGATTGATAGATATCTTTTAAACAATGGATAAATAACTTGTCATTTTTTCTAATATCATCTGCAGAGCAGTTCTGGTATTTAAAAATATATTGAGGTTCCTCGAATGCGTACACTACAGAAACAACGTGGACTGACCTTCATCAGCTGGCTGATCATTCTGATCGTTGCAGGTTTTTTGATTATGGTCGGAATCAAGATAACACCTGTCTATCTTGATCATTTTTCTGTGAAAACAATAATGGAATCGGTTAAAAATGAGCCCTTCTCTGCACGTAAGTCAGTCAGAGAATTGCGTAGTATGATTTTCAAGCGCTTGGATATTAACAGCATCCGGCATGTGACGAGGGATCATGTCCACATTAAACGGGCAGGAGGGATTACAACAATCAACGTTGCCTATGAAGAGCGCCGACCAGTTGTGTACAACATTTCACTGGTAATGACCTTTGATGAAACTGTTGAGTTGACTGCCAATTGAGGGCTGATGTCGATAAACTCTGTCGAAATCTCGGCTATCATTTTATTGATCCACAGCTGATTGAGCAGGCACTGACCCATCGTAGTGTCGGTGGAACAAACAATGAACGCTTGGAATACCTGGGTGATGCCATTCTAGGATTTGTCATAGCTGATGCACTCTACCACCATTTTCAAGATGCTACAGAAGGGCAACTAAGCCGTTTGCGCTCAAGTCTGGTAAAACGCGATACACTTGCCAAAGTGGCACGTGAATTTAAGCTGGGTGATTATCTCCATCTTGGGCATGGAGAGCTGCGCAGTGGTGGGCAGAGTCGAGATTCAATACTCGCTGATGGTGTAGAAGCGATTCTTGCAGCTATCTACCTCGATGGAGGGTATCAGGCCACCCGTGAAGTTATTCAGCGAATATTTACACCTCGTCTCAATAAGCTAAACCTGGAAGCGCACCAGAAAGATCCAAAGACACAACTCCAAGAATATTTACAAGCGAGTAGGATCGGTCTACCCAGCTATGAGATCGCAAATGTCAGTGGCGATCCCCATGACCAGCTTTTCAGGGTGATCTGTTTTGTTACAGAGCTTGATAAAAAGACAATTGGACAGGGCAGCAGTAGAAGGAAAGCAGAGCAGGATGCTGCATCACAAATGCTGACGGTACTAAGGCATGATTAAATCGTTAAATCATTGTGGTTATGCTGCGATAGTTGGGCGACCGAATGTCGGAAAATCGACCCTATTAAATCGTATTCTTGGTATCAATTTGGCGATTACTTCGCATAAAGCGCAAACTACGCGACACTCAATTCTTGGTATAAACACACTTCAGAATGGACAGGTGATCTATGTAGATACACCCGGTATCCATAATAGACATGATAATGCGATGAATCGTTATCTCAATCGCACTGCCAAGACTGCTTTGGTTGATGTGAATCTATTGATCTTCGTGGTCGAAGCCCTGCAATGGACCAAGGAGGATGAAAAGGTACTGGGTTTGATTCAACATAGTGGAATACCTGTTATAGCTGCAGTCAATAAAGTCGATCAAGTCAAGAAGAAAGAGAGACTTCTGCCCTTTCTGTCGGAGCTGTCAGCGCATCATTCTTTCATTGAAATCATACCTGTTTCCGCTAAAAGCGGCAGAAACCTACAAACGCTTGAAGAGTTGGTCTTGAAAGCACTACCTGAGGGTGAGAACTACTATCCAAGTGATCAGATAACCGATCGCCCAGAAAAATTTTTCGCTGCTGAGTTTATTCGTGAACAGATTACAAGGCGTTATGCCAAAGAGTTACCTTACGCGGTATCAATTGAGATAGAGCGCTTTGAAGAAAAATCAGGCCTTTATTGCATCAATGCTGTGATTTGGGTGGAGAAACCCGGACAAAAAGGGATCCTTATCGGTAAGGAGGGCCAGGCTCTTAAGGAGGTGGCTACACTGGCAAGAAAGGCGATGCAGCATTTTTTTGATTGCAAAGTGCATTTGGAACTTTGGGTGAAAGTAAAAAAGAGTTGGTCTAGCGATGAGGCTGCCCTGGTACGCTTAGGATATGGTGAATAACTTTTGTGACAGGTTGTAGGAGGCTGGATTTGTGTCGAGGAATGAACTGATTCCTGCGTTTCTCATGCATCGACGTGACTACCGCAACACGAGTCTGCTATTGGAACTGTTTATCGCCAGTGAGGGCCGATTACCTGCCATTGCCCGAGGGGCAAAATCAGGCCGTTCATCACGTGCTTTATTGCTACAACCTTTTACCCCCTTGCTGGTTTCTCTCAGTGGTAGGGGGGAGGTAAAGAGTCTTACTCATGTTGAAGCCGATGGACGTCCGTTTCGTTTAACAGGCAATAGGATTTATTGTGGAATCTATCTGAATGAATTGTTGATGAGGCTATTGGAACGGGGAGATCCTTATCCATACCTCTATATTCACTATCATCAATCACTTGCTCGACTCACCACTACAGACGTGGCTGGTCAATGTTTGAGAGATTTTGAAATTCAACTGATGAAAGAGTTGGGCTATGGATTATTACTTGATCGGACTGCCGATAATGATGAGCCGATAGACCCTGATTGTCGTTATGATTATCACATTGAGCAAGGACCAGTGAGAACAGTTGCAGGTCGATCCGAGACCCAGATACATGGACGAACATTGATCTGCCTGCATAATAGAGAGAAGTTAGATGAACAAGGTGCATTTGAGGCAAAACGCCTAATGCGTCGTGTCATCAACTACTATATAGGCGACAAACCCCTCAAAAGCAGGGAGTTATTTCAATCCCTGAGATAGGAATAGAGATGGTTGAAAATGAGATCCTACTAGGCGTCAACATCGATCATGTGGCGACGCTGCGTCAAGCACGTGGCACCCGCTATCCAGAGCCTGTACAAGCTGCCATAGTGGCTGAACATGCAGGTGCAGATATCATTACTCTCCATTTAAGAGAGGATAGAAGACATATTCAGGACAGGGATGTAGAGATTCTGAGCGATCTATTGCAGACACGCATGAATCTTGAAATGGCTGCCACATCTGAAATGGCCTCGATCGCTACACGCTTCAGACCCCATGACTGCTGTCTGGTGCCGGAAAAGCGTGAAGAACTGACTACTGAAGGTGGTCTTGATGTGGCAGGAAACCTGGATTTCATGAAGGACTATTGCAGTGAATTGAATGATGCCGGAATAAAAGTTTCACTTTTTATCGATGCAGATACCCTACAATTGGAAGCTGCTAAGGAATCTGGCGCAGCTGTGGTTGAAATACATACCGGACACTATGCCGATGCAGTAAATGACCGGGCTCGGCATGTAGAACTGGAACGGATTATAAAAGCGGTTGATTATGGAAAGCGTATCGGCCTTCAGGTCAATGCAGGACATGGCCTTGATTACCATAATGTGCATGCCATTGTTGCAATTGATGGGATCACCGAACTGAATATTGGTCATTCAATCATCTGTCGCGCGCTTTTTAGCGGCCTGGACAGCGCGGTAAAAGAGATGAAAAGACTATGCCGTAAAATGTGAAGATGAAAAATCAGCTGCTGAGTTGTGAACGTGCGATGATTGCCATGGTTACCAATACCAGGGTGACAATCCAGACGCCAATATAGATGCTCATTGCACGCTTTGCCTTAGCCTTTTCGGCCCAGGTGCGGGGTTGGATACCTTTTACCAGAAAAACAAGTTTGGCGGCGAGATTGACACAAACTATGTTCGCCGCGAGCAATAAGCATGCATCCATTGCCAAATCCGGTCTTGAATGTCCAAGTGTCAGACCTACAGCCGCTGCCGGTGGTAAGAGGGCAACTGCCACCATCACACCGACCAATACACTCGGCAATCCAGTAGTTAATGAGAGAGCTGCAGCGGCACCGGAAGCGAGAGCGAGGGCAAGTGAGTCCATACCCACTTCAGTGCGTGCGAGTAACTCAGGACTGGTTAAACCAAACGGCCACAGCAGACCAATTAGATAGGAGAGTGCGATGGCGATAATGATTCCGGAGAGGAGTGACTTGAGCGATTTTTGCATCAAATGAACATCACCCAGTGCCGTACCGAGCCCAAACGCGAGATTGGGTCCTAACAGTGGGGCTATGACCATTGCACCGATGACAACAGCAACATTGTTTTTCACCAGACCAATGGCCGCCACTACGGTGGATAGTATGACCAGAAAAATAAAATTACTGTCCAGTCGGGCATTTTTTTCGACTGATGCGTACATAGCTTCCCTGGTAGAGCTGGCGACATCCTGTTCCTTCTCCTGATCAGTTTTAGCGCGCGGCAGGGTAGCATCGACTGGAAAGACGATAATCCGTGCTGTCGATTGTGCCCCAAGAATATTCTGTAAAGCATCAAGGATAGGTTGTACAAACTCATCGGTGACCAGTATACGTATTGGTTGACGGCCATCTTCTCCTTCTTGACCAAGTCTGAAATCCCGTGCTTTGTACTTTTCAGCAATAATCGAAATTGTTGCCTGACTACCTGTATTTGCAATTACCTCAATCAGTTTCATATTTTAGCTATGCTCTTAGTTAAAGGTATGGGGAGAACGATGGATCTTGACCAGTCATTTTTCCACACCACATCTGTGCTGGTTACTCTTCGGTAGCCAGATAAGCCGTTTACAAATCGGTAGCAAATTCAAGCCTGATGACTGATATAACTTCTCTGCACGGGTCGTTAGGGTTGAAATTTTTGGAGGTGCTGATAGTGAGCAAAACAAGACAACGTTTTGTAGTGATGGGACATCAAACATAACAATCCATGGGAAGACACTGCGTATCTTCAGAAGTAGATCGACTATTCCGGACTCCGATGCAGGTAGACAGTTAATTGCAAGCACCCCACCCTGGTTGAGAATAGAAGCGATATCCTGATAAAAGGATGTTGTTAGTAGTGGATTTCCTGTGTTCCGTTTTATGTGGATGTCGCACACTATAATGTCGAACGATTTCTGATTCGTATCGAGAAAGTGCTCAGCAGAACTCAGAACTACAGGGTAAGAATTGGGGAGATTGAAATAGTCTCTGCTAAAGCTGACCATGTTTGGGTCGATTTCTACTGAAATTAATTTGATTTTTGGCAGTTGAGACAACACAAAGCGTTCAATTGATCCCGCCCCTAAACCAAGATTGAGCAAACTGCCAGGTTGTTTAGTATAGAGTAGTGAGCAGAGCAGACCCTGAATGTAATTAAGCATTGCTGGGTAGGCGGTTCTTGCAGCAGCATGACTGACTGAATCGACCCGTCAGAGAAGCGAATCCAGCGCAGACTTCCCTGTTCGCGTATTTCAAATGGCTGAGGTTGCTTGTTATAACGCTTTACAGTTTCCCCCTGAGTATTCTGCAGCTGATCGAAATCAATGGGTGCGTGCTCTATTTTTAGCATTCCATTTCTTTGCATGCTTTATTAAGACTAAGAGCTACTTCCGGGTGGACAGCATTTAACCAGGATTTCCTGAAAAAGGTTTAACTATTGATGTAACTGACCAATTGTTCAATAACGAACTGCTGCTCCTCAATAATGGCCTTCACCAGATCACCGATAGAGATAATCCCTACGAGCTTCTCGTTCTGCATGACCGGAAGGTGACGAACACGTTTATCGGTCATGATCGCCATACACTCTTCAACACTTTGTTGGGGTTTGGTTACTATGACATGGCGAGTCATGATCTCTTCTACCCTGGTCTCTTTCGAGGTACGCCCCTTCAGTATGATATTGCGGGCATAGTCACGCTCGGAGAAGAGGCCTGCCACATCACCATTCTCCAGTACCACGAGTGAGCCAATCCTCTTTTCAGCCATGAGCTTTAATGCCTCGAAAACCGATGCATTGGGATCGATAGTCACGACATCGAAGCCTTTGCTTTGTAAGAGTTGATTGACAGTTTGCATGCTGATGTCTCCTGGTGGTTTTTTCTAGTTAATCCCTGACATTTTCAGAGTTTCCCTAATAATAGATCATCAATCCCACCATTTCGGCATATCTAACGTCAATTTTATCGACAGAATTGTAAAAGAATGCTGATCTCTGTCGAATAAACAGGGTAAAATTGCCCCTATGTACTACAAAACAATAGAAGAATTCGTCGGTAATACACCACTGGTCAGGTTACAGCGATTAACAGGGAATAGCAGTAATACCGTACTGGTGAAGCTGGAAGGGAATAATCCGGCTGGTTCGGTTAAGGATAGACCTGCTCTAAGCATGATCAGCCATGCTGAGGCGCGTGGAACCATCAAACCAGGCGATACACTGATCGAGGCGACCAGTGGGAATACCGGTATTGCGCTGGCTATGGCTGCGGCAATCAAGGGGTATCATTTAATCCTGGTAATGCCTGAGCATATGAGTCTGGAGCGCCGTGCTGTGATGAAGGCCTATGGTGCTGAATTGGTGTTGACTCCGAAAGAGGGCAGCATGGAGGCAGCCATTGACAAGGCCAAGGCGTTGGAGGCGATGGGCCAGGGGGTAATCCTGGATCAGTTTTCAAATCAGGACAATCCGCAAGCCCATATCGATGGGACCGGACCGGAGATATGGCAGGACACAAAGGGTGAAGTAACCCACTTTGTCAGTGCGATGGGTACCACCGGCACCATTATGGGTACCTCGATCTATCTCAAAGCTAAGAATCCAGCCATTGAGATTGTTGGTGTGCAGCCCATGGAGGGTGCCAATATTCCGGGTATTCGCCGCTGGCCGGAGGCTTATCTGCCAAAGATTTACGATGCCTCTCGAATCGATCGTATTCTCGACATTTCCCAAGAAGAGGCGGAGGAGACTACGCGGCTATTGGCCGCCAGAGAAGGGATCTTTGCTGGAATCTCTTCCGGTGGAGCGGTTGCTGCTGCCTTAAAACTATCAAGTACAGTGGAAAATGGTGTAATCGTTGCCATTGTCTGCGATCGAGGTGATCGCTACCTCTCAACTGATGTCTTTCCAAGTAGCTGATATGGGACGCAGACGTAGACGCAAGCAGCTTCCGGTAGAGCCGTTTGAAGCAGAGATTGACTCCTTAACCCATGATGGTAAAGGTGTTGTGCATATAGAGGGCAAGGCAACCTTTGTGTATGGTTCACTGCCGGGAGAGCGGGTGCGTTTTCTCTATACAGGTCGCTGGCGTAAATATGATGAGGGCAGGGTGGTAGAGGTCATCAACGCCTCACCGCAAAGGGTAGAACCTCTTTGTAGTCAGTTTGGTGTCTGTGGAGGATGTAGTCTGCAACATCAGGAGTCGAGGGCCCAGGTGGAGAGCAAGCAGCAGGCGATGCTGGATGCATTGAAGCATATCGGAAACGTTACACCTGAAGAGGTACTCACTCCTCTGGTCGGTGATTCTGTGTGGGGCTATCGTCGTAAAGCTCGATTGGGGGTGCGTTATGTACCCAAAAAAGGCGGTACTTTGGTCGGCTTCCGTGAGCGTGGTTCCTCCTTTGTCGCTGATATCGACCGTTGTCAAATTTTGCATCCCCGGGTGGGTGAATTATTACCGCAGCTTAGCACCTTGATCGACCAGCTCTCGATTCGCGATCAAATACCACAGATCGAAATGGCGATGGGCGATGAGAGCTGTGTGTTGATCTTTCGCATGCTTTCAACCCCCAGTCATGAGGATCTGTCAAAGCTGGCACTATTTGGACCTCAGCATCAGGTTGCCATCTATATTCAGGAAACGGGTCCAGACAGTGCCAAGCCATTGAGTGGTGAGGCTGCATCGCTGACTTATGATCTGCCTGACTTCGATCTACAACTGCATTTTTTGCCCAGTGACTTTACCCAGGTCATCAATAGTGATATCAATCGACAGATGATCCAGCGTGCAATCACAATGCTGCAGTTGAATAAGGATGACCAAGTATTGGATCTGTTTTGTGGGCTGGGCAATTTTACACTGCCACTGGCGCGTACCGCTCTGGGCATGTTACCGGTGTTGAAGGTGATGCTGGGCTAGTCGCTAGAGCCAGAGAGAACGCTGAGCTCAATCACATTGATAATGTGAGTTTCTATACTGCAAATCTTTACGAAACATTGGAAAACGAGCCTTGGATGTTACAGCAATTCAATAAAATATTGCTTGACCCACCCCGTAGCGGTGCTCAAGAAATAGTTGAACACCTCCCTAAACTGGGTGTTCAGCGTATTGTCTATGTCTCCTGCTATCCGGGTACACTGGCACGGGACGCCGGTATTCTGGTGCATGAGCTTGGTTATCGCATGGCGCATGCCGGTGTCATGGATATGTTTCCTCATACGGCCCATGTGGAATCGATTGCACTGTTTGAAAAGCGTTGATAACTCAGATACTACCCAAATAAAATCGGCTAAAGGTTATTGAAAAAGAGGGATATGTGTGCTCCACCAGCTGCAAGGGATGGGCGATTGTATAATGACTATAGTGATTAATATATGGCTTTAGAAATCGAACGTAAATATCTGGTAATAAATGAAAAATGGCGTGATAATGTTCTCAGTGAGGCGGTCATGAAACAGGGTTATCTGTGTAACTTGCCCAATGCCAGTGTGCGCGTGCGGGTGGCAGAGAATGAAGCCCGATTGACCATAAAGGGAAGAACGGAAGGCATCAGCCGCAATGAATATGAATATGCCATCCCGATACAGGATGCTGAGGAATTGCTTGAAAACCAGGTATCAGGAGCTGTTATAGACAAGGTGCGTTATCAGGTTCAGTGTGGTGACCATACTTGGGAGTTGGATGTCTTTCATGGTGCCAACCAGGGATTAGTGGTTGCTGAAGTGGAATTAAGCTCAGAGGAGGAAGCGTTTCTCATGCCGGCATGGGCAGGCGAAGAGGTCTCAATGGATAGTCGCTACTACAACGCCAATCTGGTCAGTCATCCATTTTGTAACTGGTAGTGGCCTCTAAATGAGATGGCAGCGCTTAGCGATTACCCGCCTAAAAAGAAAAGCGCTCGCAACGACGCCAAGATTGCAAATTTACAATCTATTGTTTTTTTCCGCTCTATCTGTTTTGTCTTTGCGGCTTTGCAAGAGAAACCCCCTTGTTTCTGGACGGATACTAACTACTGGATTAATGGTCCTGTTGCTTCTTTCAGCCTGCAGTCAACCACATGATAATCAGGCGATACGTATGGGGTTGGCATCAGCACCTTTGAATCTCGACCCGCGTTATGCCACCGATGCTACATCTGAGAGGATCAACAGACTGCTCTACCAACGATTGGTAGAGTTCGATACACACAGCATGCCAGTGCCGGGTATTGCTGACTGGCAAAGGTTGACCCCGCGACACTATCGGTTTTACTTGACTGATAATGTCAACCGTTTTACAGACGGCCGTCGGCTTGAAGCAGATGATGTGATAGCGACTTACCAACATGTACTCGACCCTGACAACGCATCACCTCGACGTGCCAGCCTGACCCTGATTGAGTCGATCACGAAAGTGGACCAGAGCACGGTCGATTTTCATCTTTTCCGTACTGATCCACTGTTTCCCGCCTATCTGACACTGGATATACTGCCTATGGGGTTACTCAATAAAGCCCACAATTTTGCACGTCAACCGGTTGGGAGCGGTCCGTTTACCTTTTACGCTTGGCCGGAATCGGGAACGCTCATACTGGAGAGAAGGCGCGATCATCAACTCATTGAGTTGCTGGAGGTTAAAAACCCTACTGTGCGGGCGTTGAAGCTACTACGGGGTGAGATTGACTTGCTACAGAATGATCTCTCGCCGGAATTGATCGGATACCTCCAGTCACAGACCGGGATTAATCTGCAACGACGCCACGGGAGCAACTTCACCTATCTTGGATTTAATCTGCAGGACCCTGATACAGGAAACCCAAGAGTACGTCGCGCCATAGCTCATGCAATTGATCGGCAGGCGATCATTGATCAGGTGATGCACGGTGCAGCACGCCAGGCTGAAACCCTTTTTCCACCTGAACACTGGGCAGGTAGTGGAGATCTGACTACGTATACCTACGATCCTGCCACTTCAAGAGCGCTTCTCTCTGAAGCGGGTTACGATGCAGGAAATCCATTGCATCTGGTTTATAAAACTTCCAGTGCCCCCTATCGAATCCGGCTTGCGACTATCATTCAAAGTCAGCTGAAAGCAGTCGGTATTGAGGTTGACCTGCGTAGCTATGATTGGGGAACTTTCTTTGGCGACATTAAGCGAGGAAACTTCCAACTCTATAGCTTGAGTTGGGTCGGTATCCGCACACCGGATGTTTTCAGGTATATCTTTGCCAGTGATTCACTACCACCGATGGGGGCCAATCGGGGACGATATAGCAGTCCATTGGTTGATAGGTTGCTGCTGCAGGCTGAAGCAGCGGGAGCGTTACAACAACAGGCACGCCTCTATCGTCAAATACAACAACAGATCCATTATGATCTACCCTATGTTCCACTATGGTACGAAGATCAGGTATCTGCATTGGGAACACGGGTTTCAGGCTACAAACTGATGATGGATGGAAACTACGACGGACTTGAACGGGTGAGTATTCAGCACCCGGAGGATTCACAGCATGCCCAAACTGCAGCTGCGTATTGAACTGTTGCAACAGCGGTTGCTTTGCATTGAGGCGGGTCAGAGAACCAATAGCTATCCGGTCTCAACGGCGGTAAACGGAGCTGGAGAGCAGGGCAATAGTGGCTGTACCCCTCGTGGGAAACATCGCATTCGTCTGAAAATCGGTGAAGGGTGTGCAGAGAACACGGTATTCGTCTCAAGACGCCCGACGGGAGAGCGCTATAGCAAACAACTGAATGAGCGGGAACCCAATCGGGACTGGATTATTACCCGCATACTCTGGTTGAGCGGCCTAGAACAGGGAAAGAACAGAGGTGGTCGGGTTGATACCCTGCGTCGATTTATCTATATCCACGGTACACCGGATGAAGAGCTGATAGGCGTTGCGGCTTCCCACGGCTGTATACGGATGCGAAACAGGGATCTGCTAGAACTCTTTGAGCAAGTTGAGAATGGCACCTTGGTGGAGATTGTTGATTGATGGGGGATTTTCTCATATCGCGACTGTTGAGTGCTCTGGTTGTGATATTGGGGACTGTTTGTCTGGTTTTTATGCTGATCCATCTGGTGCCTGGTGATCCAGTGGATGTCATGCTCGGGGAATCGGCAAGACCGAGTGATCGGGAGGCACTGCGTGTCAGCCTGGGACTCGACCAATCGATAGCCATTCAATTGAGCCACTACCTGAAGGGTATCGCAGTACTGGATCTGGGGACCTCTTTACACACAAAACAACCCGTTACTGAGCTGTTGGCCAGCCGTATTCCGGCAACCGTGCAACTCGCTTTTGCGGCACTTTTTTGTGCCCTGTCGATTGCCATTCCACTGGGTATTTTAGCGGCTGTGAATCGCGGTGGATCATGGGATTGGGGTGCGATGGGGTTCTCTATGCTGGGTATATCTATCCCCAATTTTTGGCTGGGGCCAATGTTGATCCTCTGCTTCTCTCTCTGGCTTGGTTGGACCCCGGTCAGTGGCAGGGAGGTACTCAGTAGTCTGATATTGCCTGCTGTGACATTGGGGTCGTCCTTTGCCGCCATCCTGGCGCGCATGGTCCGTAGCAGTCTGCTGGAGGTATTGGGAGAGGATTTTGTACGCACGGCAAGAGCCAAGGGGTTGGATGAATCACGGGTTATCTGGCATCACGCAATGCGAAACGCCTGGTTGCCAGTGATAACCCTGCTTGGCTTGCAACTTGGCGCATTACTGGGTGGGGCTATCGTCACCGAGGTGGTGTTCGACTGGCCGGGAATTGGATCACTGATGATCGAATCTATCAAGAAACGGGACTACCCGGTGGTACAGGGCTGTGTATTGTTTATCAGCCTATCTTACGTGTTGGTCAATACCCTGACTGATATAGTTTATGGTCTGATTGATCCACGCATCAGTGACGGGGCCGGTTGATGATCCGCAAGTGGTTTCCGATCATCGTGCTTATGCTCTGGGCAGTAGCCGCTGTTACCGGTACCTGGTTCAGTGAATCGGGTAATCTTATCGCTCTCGATAAGATTCTGCATCCTCCCGGTCTATCCAGTCTGCTGGGTTATGATGATTTAGGCCGTGCGATTCTCCCACGACTTCTGTCAGGGGCGCAGACTTCGTTCCTGGTTTCGGTAGGGGTGGTAACCCTCTCTGCTATTTCCGGCACCCTGCTTGGTTTGCTGGCGGGATTTCAGGGAGGATGGTTTGATCTGTTACTGACTAGGGTGATCGATATCTTTCTCGCCTTCCCCGGTATTTTGCTGGCTATAGCATTGGCTGGTGTGATGGGGCCAGGCATCGATAATTTGATTATTGCCCTCTCAGTCGTGGGCTGGGTAGGTTATGCCCGCCTTACCCGCGGCCAGGTCCTATCACTCAGGCAACGTGATCACGTTACCGCTGCCATCGCCTTGGGAAGCTCCCACTGGTTTACCCTTACACTACATCTGTTGCCATTATTGCTGGCCCCCTTGATCGTGGAAGTCACCTTTAGCATGGCAGGGATGGTCATCGCCGAGGCCGGACTCTCCTTTCTCGGTTTGGGTATTCAACCACCACATGCCTCCTGGGGAAGCATGATACGCGATGGTGCCAGCTATATGTTGATGGCTCCCCATATGGTACTGGCACCGGGTATGGCCATTATGCTGGTGGTGCTGTCACTCAATTTGCTCGGCGACCGCTTACGTGATTATCTGGATATTCGAATCGATTGATTCGTGTACTGTTTTAGCAGGAACCCCTGTGACTCGGGCTCAGTAAGACTCTGTAAACAGTGGCCCGTGGCATCTCTATTGAACAAA
Organism: Candidatus Thiodiazotropha sp. (ex Ustalcina ferruginea); assembly: GCA_025656375.1. Lineage (GTDB taxonomy): Bacteria > Pseudomonadota > Gammaproteobacteria > Chromatiales > Chromatiaceae > Thiodiazotropha. Next base: position 21,944 of record JAHXHU010000365.1, read on the forward strand.
AAATGTGGTAAAGAAAAGGGCTTTAATCCCTTCCTTGCCACTCAGCTCCTGCATCAGTTTGCTGATCACAGATAAGGCCTTTTTACGCAGGGTCTCTTTACCATCCGGAGTTTTTATGTTTTTGCCATCCTGCTCAGATAGCAGTAAGAGCAATGTATAGCGTATCGCCGGGCCGTGTAGATTCAGATCTTCGAGAAATAACTCATCATTGGTCATAAGCTGGATGTCGCAGCGTATGTATTTTCCACCACTCGCCAGATTGGCGACCAGCGAAGGCTTGACCTGATAGTAATTAATGGGGCGCTTCTTCTTCGGTTTTTTCTTCCTCAGCCATTAGTGGCAGGGCTGAAAAAATAAGCATCGCAATGAGTAACTGGGCTAAACGCATGGCTATTACCTTGATGAGGTAGATTGGTTTCCACTCAACCTATGTTTACGGCATACTGCCGGAAATATTAAGCAGTTGAGATACGCAAGGCGTGTTTTAGCTATCTGACAAAAGAATTCGAAAATGACTAGATTTTACCCCACTTTCAGTAAAGTGATTATCCTGATAGGCCTCTTTATCATTGATGATATATCGGGATCAGTAAGATGAGCCTGGGTCCCGTCATGCTCGACCTGGAGAGGACCTCAATCTCTGATGATGCGAAGCGCTTGTTGAGTCATCCAGCGGTTGGTGGCGTGATCCTGTTCAGTCGCAATTTTGAATCCCATGCACAACTCACTGCACTATGTGCCGATATCCATGCAATTAGAGCACCTCATCTTCTCATCGCGGTCGACCATGAAGGAGGTCGTGTTCAGCGATTCAGGGAAGGTTTTACACCGCTCCCTGCAGCGGCCTGGTATGGTGATCATTACCTTAAACAACCTGATCAAGGCCTGAAGCTGGCAGAGCAGGGAGGCTGGCTGATGGCCTCAGAATTACGCGCTTCCGGTGTGGACTTCAGCTTTGCTCCAGTACTCGATCTAGGGCTGGGTATCAGCGAAGTCATTGGAGACCGGGCGTTTTCCCAGGATGCAGAAGTCGTTGCCCGGTTGGCACAGGCTTGGATGCAGGGTTGTCATAGTGCAGGGATGGCTGTGGTCGGAAAACATTTTCCGGGTCATGGAGCTGTCGAAGCAGATTCACATCTGGCGCTGCCGGTAGATCAGCGACGCTTTGAAGACCTCGAAATGGAAGATTTACGGCCATTTGAAAGAATGATTAACGCAGGTATGGAGGCAATCATGCCGGCGCATGTCATCTATAGTCATATCGATAAGGATCTGGCTGGCTTTTCTCCGTTCTGGTTGGGCAATGTACTGCGCAAGCAACTCGGTTTTCAGGGCGTCATCTTCAGCGATGACCTCAACATGGCAGCAGCAAAGGAGGCTGGAGGTCATGCAGATCGTGCTTTTGCTGCGCTCTCTGCCGGTTGCGATATGGTATTGGTCTGTAACAATCGACCCGCAGCAATGGAGGTGTTGGATCAACTAAAGGATTACAATGATCCTGCAGCTCATGTTCGATTGGTAAGAATGCATGGCCGAAAACAGAAAACCCTGCAACAGCTACATCTCGACCCACGATGGAAAAGTGCGGTTCATCGATTGTCAGTTGCTCCGGAAGAAGCAAGCCTTGATCTTGATTTGGAATAGAAGCGCAACGTAAATGAGTATCACACCACAACAGGCAGCCGAGGTATTGGCAACAGCCGATCAAATCTATTCACAAGCCGATGTGGAACGAGCTCTTGATCGTCTGGCGATGGAGATTACCGGAAAACTCTCTGGAGAAGATCCACTGCTGCTCTATGCGTGTTGAATGGTGCACTTATTCCCACGGGGCATCTATTGACACGTTTGAATTTTCCATTACGTCACGATTACATCCATGCAACCCGATACCGGGGAGGTACCTCAGGTACCGAGCTTGAATGGATAGGTCGCCCGAGTACAAAGTTAACTGGAGAGACTGTATTAGTGGTTGATGATATCTTGGATGAGGGTGTGACACTCTCATCCATAGTTGAAGCCTGTCGAGAAGCCGGTGCAAAAGCCGTGTATAGCCTGGTGCTGCTTGAAAAGATACACAAAAGAGGAAATGGCTTTTGTTGCCGATTTTGTAGGCCTGACTGTCGAAGATCGTTACGTTTTTGGATATGGCATGGACTACATGGAGTATCACAGAAATCTGCCAGGCATCTATGCGGTGCCAAAAGATGATATCCCGGGTGTGAATTGTCATAAAAAACCTAGTAATATTAGGTATCTATTGCCATTTCTCAAATAATGGTACAAGCTTGGTATGAGTGTGCTGAACCTGCCGGAGAGCAGGCGGTACGATGATTTATCTTTAAAAATAGCGTTTACTTGTCTCCAGTTGATACCCAGGAGCAAGTTTTCAAGAAGGAGGGTGGAGCGTGAGTACATTAGAAAGCCTGAAAGGCAGTCATACTGATATGCAGGAAATTATCAGTGATCTCAGGGCTATGATGACCAAGGAGCAGTTGAGCATACGTCCAAACGCCATGACAGCACACAAAATGATCTGTGATCTGGCGGAAAAGATGAAAGTACATATGTCAGAGCAGGATAGAGGTATCTACCCCGACCTGCTAACCCATCAGGACCCGAAGCTTAAATCGATGGCATGGGGATTTCTGAATGGTCAAAAACCAATGAGAAAGCACTTTGAGCAGTACCACAACCAGTGGCTGAAAAACTGCGATTTCAATTTCACCGATGCGTTTATCGCAGATACATTTGAGGTCTTCGACATGATCGAGGATCGCATACAGCGTGAAGAAACGATCCTGATACCAACACTAGAAAAGTCCGGAGTTTTTGCTCGGGCAATATAAACATCAGGATAGGTGGAGGAGAAGTATACGGGGGAGCCAATCAGCTCCCCTTTTTTTTCGGTTCCATTGAACAGGGCAGTTCACCTCATCCGGTGAGTACGGGCTATTTCCATAGTGTCGATATCCGACATAGCATCCTCTCCAAAGAAGTTCTAAGATACCTCCCCGGTAACAATTCAGCGGCCCCTTTTTCTGGGATTGAAGAATAGTTACCCTCCCCCAAATCTTTGGATTTATTTTTCAACTATCCATGTGGAGGTAATCAGTGGGCGTACTTGTTGGCCGTGAGGCACCCGGTTTCTCAGCTGCAGCTGTGCTGGGTGATGGAACTATTGTTGATGATTTTAAGTTTAAAGAGAGTATTAGTGGCAAATATGCGGTTCTTTTTTTCTATCCGCTTGATTTTACATTTGTCTGTCCTTCTGAATTGATTGCATTTGATCATCGGCTTGAGGAATTTAAAAAACGTAATGTGGAGGTCATTGGATGTTCTGTCGACTCGCACTACACACACAATGCATGGCGAAATACACCGATTAATGAGGGTGGAATCGGATCGGTTGGTTATGCATTAGTGGCCGATTTGAATCACGCGATCTGCAAGGCTTACGATGTTGAAACGCCTAATGGAAATGTGGCATTTCGCGGTTCCTTCTTGATCGATAAAAGTGGGGTGGTGCGCCACCAGGTGGTTAATGATCTACCCCTGGGAAGAAATATCGATGAGATGCTGCGTATGATCGATGCCTTGCAGTTCAATGAAGAACATGGCGAAGTCTGCCCTGCAGGCTGGAAAGAGGGTGATGATGGCATGAAGAATACTCCTCAGGGGGTGGCTGACTATCTATCCGGTCATGCGGGTGATTTGTAAATCTTCCCGCTGGTATGGGCGGGTGGCATATGCCAGCCTATGTCCAGTCTTATCCGCTGGAGTAGGGGACTGGACTTGATCCGATGAGCCATTATTTTTATTGCCTCTCATCACACGGTACAATGCTGCGTTCATAATGCAGCGGTACAGTAAAAAATAGATGACAAAACTAGCCATCATAGGGGGAACGGGTCTGGATGAAATGCCAGATCTAGAGATTACTCATCGTGAAGTTTGCCATACGCCTTTTGGTCAACCGTCGGCTGCACTCACTCATGGCAGAATGAGTGATCGGGAGGTTGTATTTCTTCCCCGTCATGGTGCTTCGCATATGATACCGCCACATCTTGTCAACTACCGTGCAAATCTGTGGGCACTTAGGCATCTGGGTGTAGATACGGTACTCGGTGTGGCAGCAGTAGGGGGTATTACATCAGAGATGGGGCCTGCTCGGATCGTAATCCCCGATCAGATCATTGATTATACATTCGGTCGCGATCATACCATCTATGATACGGACCTGAGCCACATAATCCATATCGATTTCACCCGACCTTATTGCGAAAACCTGAGACAAGAACTGATCGAGGCTGGCAGGCTTTGTGGTGTCAATCCTATCGATACGGCCACTTATGGCGCCACCCAGGGACCCAGGCTGGAGTCAGCTGCAGAGATAGTTCGAATGGAGCGGGATGGCTGTGATATTGTCGGCATGACAGGCATGCCGGAAGCGGCTTTGGCAAGAGAGTTAAATCTTTGCTATGCATCCTGTTCAGTGGTCTCAAATTGGGCTGCAGGGAAAGTGGAAACATCGATTAATATGAAAGATATCGAAAAAAATCTTATCCATGGAATGGACCAGGTTAAGTCGCTGCTTGTAACACTACTTCGTTTAAGAGCGCCTTAGATAGGTAGTTGAAAATACCTCTCAGATGTCTTTAACATTGAAATATTCTATAAAAACAATAAGTAATATAACTATTATACTGTTGATTCTATTTTCAGGTCGGCAGCTTCAAGCAGACGCTTTTGAGCTTGGTATGGATTCTCTGAATGCAGGCGATTTTGCAGAGGCCTTTTGCATCTGGCGACCATTGGCCATGCAGGGTCATGTGGAAGCTGCCTATCATTTAGGCTGGCTATATGATATGCCAATGGCAACGGATTGCGAGTCAATATATCCAAAGCTGCCTATTGGTGGAGGCAATCAGCTGATCATGGCCACAACGACGCTATGTTCGCATTAGCCCTGGCCTATACCCATGGAGATGGGATAAAAAAGGATTATCAGCAAGCATTGGATTGGTATCTACGAGCGGCAAAAAATGGTCATGAAGATGCCCAGGAGATCATCAAGCAGAAAATAGCTAACAGGGAGAAGGGATTTCTTCCTCGACTTAAGGTGTTACTGAAGGAGCCCTGGATTGGTGAAAGTATTATAGTTTCTGGAGCAAAGGTAAACCTACGTTCCAGTCCGGGTGTGGATAGTGTGATCGTCAGGTATGTCACAAACGGACACTCACTGATTGCCATTGATCACCAAGGTGATTGGTACAGGGTTGTCGACCCGGAAGATATGAGTTTTGCCTGGATTGCCGATTGGCTGATAGAGCTAAATCATTAAATCGATAGAAAAATTTTTTAGATCACAAGATTAGGGTACAATATTCTTATGATTATCTGTATGCCGAAGGGGAGTGAAGATGGCTGACGAGACAACCAATTCTGAAGACAATGTAGAAAACAAATCAGCAGCAGAAACCACGGCTGTTAAGAAGAAGGTTGCTAAGAAGAAGGTAACCAAGAAAAAGGCTACTGCAAAGAAAAAAGTCACGGCTAAGAAAAAGGTTGTGACAAAAAAGAAGGCTAGCCCAAAAAAAGCAGTGACAAACACGGATACAGCTAAGGCTCCACAAGGAGAGGCAAAGCCTGTAGCATCAGACACGTCGAAAGCTGAATCTAAAGCGGCAACACCCACAGCCGTTGCGGCGGCGAGCGCTTTGGCTTCAAAGCCTAAACCAGCTGAATCAAAGCCGGTATCGACATCCGGCCTGACCAATTCATCAAATGTCAGCATTCATACAGAGATTGAAAAAGATAACACACCGGAGGAATCATCGATGTCAACTGATTCGAAAAGTAGCAGTGGCTTTTGGGTAAAAATCATTTTCTGGCTTGTCATTATCGTGCTTGCTTTTATGTACATAAGATCCTTGGCTAAAAACCCACTCACTGAATCTGCAACCAATACTACTGGCGAGCAACATGAAGAGATGACTGCATCGGGTGATTCCTCATCGGCTGCAGGTGGAGCTTCGGTTGATGAGCATGCTGTAACCACATCCACTACTGATGAATCGGCTGTTAAATCAACAGAAGCCGAACAAAAAAGCGGCTTTGTTTCCGGTTCGAGCGTCAGCTCACAGGAACATGTCAGCCCAGCATCAACAGCAGCACCCATCGCTACCAGCAGTGGCACTGACTCTTCAGATTCTCAAGAGACTTCATCTGCAGCGAGCCAGACAACGGCCTCCAGCAGTGTCGATCAGGATCAGGCTGTAACGTCACAAAAGAGTGAGAGTACAGCTACATCTGCCGCTGCATCCCAGACAGAGTAAAGATGTACCACAGTCAATTCGCGACCTGCATGCTGAGTCAGTCAGTAAAATTCTCAAGGAGTTTGATGACCTTCGCGATGCTGCCAAAGCGGAAATGGAAGCAATGCGGAATTTGATGCAGGCTGAACGTGAGCTACAGGAAGCCATAGCTGCTCCACCCGCTCCAGTTAATTCACCAGCATGGCGTGGACGTGGGCCGGCCTATTCACCCTATGGTGCCTATCCACAGTCCCAGGGTTACTTTACTCACCCTATAATCGACGCTGAGGCATAAAAAACGGGCACTTAGTGCCCGTTTTTTTACTACAAACTCTTTAGGTTTACACTCCTTTTCTCATTGTGTAATCGAGATTGTCAGCTAAGATGGGCCAATGCTGGCTCATAATCCGGTTCTTGTACGATCTCGGGAACCAGTTGAGCATAGATCACCTTGTTATTCTCATCCAATACGACAACCGCACGTGCACAAATTCCAGCCAACGGCCCATCGTTGATTAATACACCATAGTCTTTAGCGAAGTTGCGATTCCGCATCATTGATAGCGAGACTACGTTCTCGATGCCCTCAGCACTGCAGAAACGTCCTTGAGCAAACGGCAAGTCGGCAGAGATAACGAGTGCTACGGAATTCGGCTTATCACCCATCGCTTGATTGAACTTGACTGTAGAAGTTGCGCATACACCTGTATCCAGGCTGGGTACGATATTCAGTAACTTCCTCTTACCTGCATAGTTGGCAAGTGAAGCATCGGAGAGATCCCCTGTAGTCAGTGAGAAATCCGGTGCATCGGAACCCACAACTGGAAGATCGCCGCTGGTGTTGATTTGATTACCTTCAAGGGTGATTGTTGCCATATTTCTTTCCTGATTTTGAATTGATGAAGTAAGGTTTGTGGAAAAATGCAGATTGTATTGTTATCGGCGGGTTATTGGAAAAACCCTAATCTGAACAACGTTTCTGTAGTTTAAGTTTAGATAACCTATCTAATAGCATGGAGGATCCATTCAACGGTGGATCAATCATTATTTCAAAGCAAATGAGTCTGCGAAACAGAGGATCCCCCCTAAGCGATCTCTCTGAAAATATTCGGCGATATCTCTTGTGTAATCGATAATATGCTCTGTTTTAGGGGATCAGACAACACTTGAATATCATTGATGTTAATGATCTCTTCAAAAGAGGGAATTCCGGATATCTCGGTATTTTGAATAATAATATCGTCGGGTGGCAGTATGGTTGAAAGTGGACAGGAGACCAATATTACAGGCAAATCACCCAACCCCTCCATGTGGATGGTTTCCAGGTGAAAGCGCAGACCTTGGAGCAGTGTCACGATACCGGGCCGATTCTCCAGGACACGAGTCCTAGAGTCAAACTTTGAAGTAGGGTGTGAGATAGCTCATCTTTGAGCTGACTACGATTGCCATCCAACAGTTCTAAAATTCTTTTAGGACTTATGTCTGGATAAGAGAGGACCCATTTCAAGGGAGAAGTCACGGTTAGAGAAGCTGACTTATTCTCTTGCGTTGCCGTATATGGGTACTCTACTGCAGTCAAGGAAGGGGTAGCGGCAAATACGTCCAAGGGCGAAGAGATCTCGGTGGCCAATGAAAAGGGTTTTTGCCCTGCAATGGCCTGAAGCCTGCTTTTTAGATCCCGAAAGGCCTTTTCTGCACCTTTTATCGGTGCCTTGGAGCCGCCACGGATATGCTCACCTAAAATCGGCACCGGTGAAAATAGAGGAGTGAGTGTGGACAAATAGCCCTTAAGGTCGGTTTCAATCTTTTCAGAAATCGACCTTGTGAGCTTACGTAGTTCCAATATTCTAGGGATGTCGAAGGTTTCAGTCATGTGCTGGCCCGTTATTCTATATGTCCAATTTATCACCCAGGTGCTTATTTGACCCCTGGCACTCTATGAAAGCTAATAAAAGAAGGAGTTAGCGTCAATATTATTTTATATTAACCCGACAACCTAGTATGTGTTTTCCAGGTGAGTAAAAGAGTTGTCTGTGTTGGAAGCTCCGAAAGTGAGTGAAGCAACTGGATTTGCAGCTACATAGAGATCGGGGTAGTAAATCAGTTACTTTTTTTAATTCATCGCCATTTACTACACTCTATCAGGGATAGCATCGATGAGACATAAGAATATTGATGCCCACTGTAGCTATCTCACAGATGTGGTAGAGGGGGAGGAGCAGATTTGGACAACCAGCCGCTACTAATGCCTGAGTCGATAGGGAGATTTAGCCTGATTGAAGAGATCGGTGAGGGGGCAATGTCGATTGTCTATAAGGCATTCGATCCGGAAATCAATCGTACACTGGCAATTAAGCTGTTGCGCGGGGAGTGTGCGGCAGATCCTGAATATCGTTACCGCTTTCTGCAAGAGGCAAAGGCCGCCGGTAAGTTGACTCACCCCAATATTGTGACCATTTTCGATGTGGGTGAAGTGGCTCAAGGCCCCTATATCGCGATGGAGTTTCTGGAGGGCAGGACGCTTGAGCAGATGATGGATTCAGATGCGAAAATTTCCACTCGTGAAACGGTCGTGTATGGCATCCAACTGGCAGAGGCATTGGATTATTCACATGCACGTGGCATCGTACATCGTGATGTTAAGCCGGGTAATATCATCTCACCGGATGATGGTCATACGATTCGTATTACTGACTTTGGCATCGCTCATGTAGATTCGCCCAATAAGGAACACCGCACAATGATGGGGGCGGTATTGGGCACTCCTCAATATATGTCACCTGAGCAGGTTGAAGGGCTGCCAGTCGATGGACGCTCGGACCTTTTCTCCATGGGGGTTATTCTCTACCAGTTAATTACAGGGGAAAAACCCTTTGTATCCGAGACCTTAACTTCTTTGTGTACGCCCAGCATGGGTATGAACTAATGAGGTGAAAGTCCTCTGTAGGAAGGTCACCATCCTTAGCGATTTCAAGCTATTAG
>JAHXHU010000292.1 GCA_025656375.1 Candidatus Thiodiazotropha sp. (ex Ustalcina ferruginea)
CATTAGGTGGAATCACCCCGATACAGAAGCTGGCTCAGACAGCTTAACAGTGACTACTTTTGAGTCCCATTATTAATGGGGAGATTACCCCAGGACCTTTAATTCCATTCCCTCCTGTAAATTGAATATTTTTTCCTGGATACGCTGCGCATTGGCGAAGAACATACGCCCCTCGATCCTTACCATCAATAGACCTGGAGTCGTGACATCATCAGGATGCTTATCAGATAATAGCCTGAAAACAGGCTTGTTAGGCTTACGCCCAACCGCATAGAAAGAGGGATTGGAAGCCTGCTGTAGTAATGCAAAAAGGGAAACAATGATGGCCACGACAATTCCTTTGAGCGTAGCGAGAATCATCACCCCGACGTATATCGGACGTATATCGGGACACTCATCATTTACAAAACAGTTTACTCTCCCAAACTAAGGAACAGCATGCAATAAGTTACCAAATGCAATGTCAACAACCCAGATAGGTTTATGTACGCTGCTTTGAAAGAATTGACCATGCCGGGTGCATTGCTGAGCAACCTGAAGCATATAGTCTTCAGGCTGAGAGTATTGAAACCCTACTATAACAACTTCCTTAGGAAGGCTCATAGTCATACAGCTGCTGTGATGTATGGGTGACACACAGCCATTTTATTCCTAGCGCTTGACTGTATTGCCTGATCGCTTCCTTTGTACCAACAACGCGATAGTACCGTTTCCCATAATCTCGGATCGTATCCAACCAAGCATCTGTGTTTATATTCAATCTTTCCAGTATTGGGGCCAAGTGACTCGGTATCGCACCTGACTTATCATCCCGTATCGCTCTTCCCGTCCAATCGGTCAGCTGGAGGTAATCAGCGGTGCTAAAAGGAAGCCCTTTCTCTTGGTTATCTCGCTCACCCCCTATGAATGGAAGCAGTCCTCTCGGAGTAGGAGGTGTCATAAATGCTTCTTCGCCAGTTTTTGTGCTCTGTAGTCTGTGAAGATGTTGGATACGTGCTTGTATTGAAGTGTAGTCAGATGTTTCAGGCATGGTTGCAATGCCTGCTCGAATGGGGTTCAGGTCCACGTAACTCATACAGGTCAGCAGAGCACCTTCGTCAAGCAATGCCTGGCTTTTGAACCTACCCTCCCAAAATCGTCCTGTACAGCCATCCTCTTGATTGGCTTGTCTGGCTATGGCTTCATTCAGATTTCGCATGAACCAGCTGATGTCATACAGCCTGTGCCGCCATTTTTTGATATCGTCCGAGACGACGTCTCGTTCTGCGGCTGTCATCTTGATTCCGGCCATATAGCGAGCAACCAGAGGGGTAGGGCTATAGAGATGGGTCCATCGGTCAATGACTTCCTCATTGGACCATGACAGGGCTTGTTGTTTGTCTACCCGTAAAACAGTGTGGGTATGATTATGCATCACGGCGTAAGCACAGATGTCGATGGCAAAGACGCCTGATAGTTGCTTTAGACGATCAACAATCCATGCTCTTCGGTGCTCATAGCTTTGTCCCGTGAACTTATCCTCGCCACACAGAAAAGCGCGGCGTACGCAACGGGATACACAGTGGTAATAGGGGGTTTCTTCCAGGCAAATCTGGCTTATGCGAGGTTTGGTCATTGGCCCTCTCCTTGGGTCTTTATCAATCCGTGTGAGGTCTACACTAACTCTTTAAAATGTTGATTTCAAACGATGGGTGTCCTGGTATTTTTAAATGTTGATTTCAAACGATGGGAAACGATGGGTGTCCTGGTATTTTTTTAAGTGTTTTCCAGGGAGAATCATGCGAGTTCTCCCGACGAGACATTTTCGAAGATATCGCAACTCTCAAACAGATGGGCCAGCAACGCTTGTGCTGCAACTTGCCTTGCGGGTGAAACGGTGCCTTCACCTGTCACGAATTCATACAAAGAATTCATGATTGATCCTGGAGAAAGCTCCTGCGCTCGGAGGTACTGGTAACGCTCGTTAAAGACCTTGGCAATCTGTTCGCCAAGCATTGGCTTATGATGCTTATCCAGATAAGAAGACACCAAGTGCGCATTCTGCCAACCACCTGAAATTAACATTCGCCAGTGTCCAGGCAAATTATTGGCATCTAACTTATCTTCTGGAACTGGCTCTATAGGCTTGAGCGAAGTATTGTCTTCATCTGCGCTTACAGCTACCGCTTTGATGAAGTCTCGTAGCTCGCTCATTTGAAGATTTTGAGCATCAAGGTTACTTGCTTGCGGCCCAAGTAGTTCTGAAATGGTTTCTGGCGCTAGCCCCGTGATGCGTTCTTCAAACCCTTGCAGGCCGACAAAACCAAATTTGATGGCCGGGTTTTCTTCTTCGAGTTCTTTTAGCACCTGAACAGCCTCGATAGGCAATCCTTCCACCAAGTTATGGACCATGTGCCACTCGTCCATAATTTCAGGTAAAGAGGCCTTGGCCTTACCAAAGTCCTCCTTCATCTTTCCAATCAGATAATCAACTTTGCCCGAATCCCCGTTCAACGCGCCATAGCACTGGAACAATTGAGCCGTTGATTGAAGATAACAGTCACATCCTTTGTCACCTTTTCGCCCAAATGGCCTGATGCGAACAAAATCATCTCCGTGACACTTTTCCATGATCTTAGAAAAGAAATCCTGGAAAGCGTCTCCACTGGCCCGGCGAAGCTTGAGGTCCAGTGAGATTTTCCACCAATATTCTGCAGCTAATCCCATAAAATCATCCTTGGCTACTTGGCCTAACGTCCCCCTCTTTGGACAAGAGGGATCTGGGCAAGCAAATTATTGACCGGCTCAATGGCTTGTGGGCTCACCGCTTGAATCGCTTTGCCATCCTTCCAGGCATCCATGAAGAGCTCGACTGTTTCGTTGCCGGTATCCAGTACCAGCTTTTTCGGCAACAGCGCCTTGCCTGCCAGGTAGGCAAGCTGTTCCAATGATAGCTCGCTCATAGCCTTAGAGCGTCCGAGCGTCAGTGCCATATCGGTATCTGGCAGATAAGCAATCGTCGAAACAAAATCGTATCCGGGAGCAAGCTGGGCCTGCCGTCCATCTGAATAGATCAACGACCAATTCTTAAGGTGCATGTCAGCATTGCCAATCAAGGTATTGAACACCAAGCGGCGAACAAACTCAGCCACACCATCTGCGCCGGTCTCTGCCCAAAGCACTTCGGCGATATTCCGGTAGCTGGCGCGCTCATATTTCCGTTCAGGGAAAAGCCCAAAGACTTGCGCAAAGTCTTCAATATGAACCGCGCTACCATCCTCGGCCCGGTCAAACCGCTTGACCGCGAGCGCGTTGCCCTTCATACGGGTAACATCGTCAGGCAACCCGGTAATCTGGTCTAATGGGATCAACCGAACCTCGGGTACATTAATACCAATGGTGCGCGCCAGTTCCATCATGGCGTATTCGTTTTCGGGTACGCCTTCGAACTTCATAGGGAGCTTGATAATCCAAGAACCACCCACTCCTTCAGCCGGAATCGTCAGCCCACCGGTTGCTTCCATCACCGCAGAAAACTTGAGTTGCACACCTGCCAAAGAAAACCGCAATAAGGCATTTTGAGGAAACTGGCCTTCATCACTCCCTCCATCTGTTTCCGGCGGCCAGGCCTCTCCGTCAGCAGGAGTAATGGTCAGTGCGCCGGGCAGGTCGCGCCCAAGTAGCCAAAGCAAGAAAAACTCGCGTTTGGGATTCACCCCGGCCCTTTTTGCTAAATAGTCACGAAGTGCTCCTTCCGGGAGCAGATTGGCAAAGAATGGCGGTACTCGCCGGCGGGTTGGCTGTACATCGGTGATCAGATCACCCAGCGTGTCCTTGAACGAGAGACTAAGAGTCGGTCTGCCATCATCATCGATATAAGCTTGATCGAAGGCGAACATGGTCTGATCACCGGGCAGCAAGCTGAGCGTGCCAATCCGCTGGCCATGCAATGCAACTTCCAGGACCGAAACATCAGGCATCGTCGTCCTCGCTTTCCAGCGCATAGACCGGTTGTTGCTTGGCACGATTAAGACTACCTTGGTCAGCCCCAACAATGCTCCTGACGGCAAACACATGCTTACGCGGCACAAGCATCAGTTCAAGATCGAGTGTCCGTGCCAGTTCGATAAGCGTCGAAACCCTCATATCGACTGCCGCATTTTCGATCTTGGAAATCTGGGCTTGGGGCATGCCAGCCGCCTGACTGAGACCGCGTTGGCTCAGTTTTTTTCTTTGGCGGGCCGTTTTCAACGCTTCGGCCAGATATTCCAAGACATAGAGCATGATATTCTTTTCGATATATATACAATCTTACGATATATCAATATATATCATCCCAATCAGCTCCGTCAAGAAAATGATATCGTTATCAATATCATGCAAGCCATATGACATTGAATAAAGAATCATTGTGGCGCATTGAATCTTTCCCAGGCTACGCATCCAAGGAGGCTTCCTTGGTCGCTGTCCAGCGACGAAATGCTGGTCCAGTGCGGGAAGGCTTTGGCGCGCATCCAATCCGCGCAGGGTTGGTCGATGGGTATCCAACGGGAGGTATGAAATTCTCCCTTTGGCCATGGGGGGAAGTATATCGGGAAGTATCGGGACACTCATCATTTACAAAACAGTTTACTCTCCCAAACTAAGGAACAGCATGCAATAAGTTACCAAATGCAATGTCAACAACCCAGATAGGTTTATGTACGCTGCTTTGAAAGAATTGACCATGCCGGGTGCATTGCTGAGCAACCTGAAGCATATAGTCTTCAGGCTGAGAGTATTGAAACCCTACTATAACAACTTCCTTAGGAAGGCTCATAGTCATACAGCTGCTGTGATGTATGGGTGACACACAGCCATTTTATTCCTAGCGCTTGACTGTATTGCCTGATCGCTTCCTTTGTACCAACAACGCGATAGTACCGTTTCCCATAATCTCGGATCGTATCCAACCAAGCATCTGTGTTTATATTCAATCTTTCCAGTATTGGGGCCAAGTGACTCGGTATCGCACCTGACTTATCATCCCGTATCGCTCTTCCCGTCCAATCGGTCAGCTGGAGGTAATCAGCGGTGCTAAAAGGAAGCCCTTTCTCTTGGTTATCTCGCTCACCCCCTATGAATGGAAGCAGTCCTCTCGGAGTAGGAGGTGTCATAAATGCTTCTTCGCCAGTTTTTGTGCTCTGTAGTCTGTGAAGATGTTGGATACGTGCTTGTATTGAAGTGTAGTCAGATGTTTCAGGCATGGTTGCAATGCCTGCTCGAATGGGGTTCAGGTCCACGTAACTCATACAGGTCAGCAGAGCACCTTCGTCAAGCAATGCCTGGCTTTTGAACCTACCCTCCCAAAATCGTCCTGTACAGCCATCCTCTTGATTGGCTTGTCTGGCTATGGCTTCATTCAGATTTCGCATGAACCAGCTGATGTCATACAGCCTGTGCCGCCATTTTTTGATATCGTCCGAGACGACGTCTCGTTCTGCGGCTGTCATCTTGATTCCGGCCATATAGCGAGCAACCAGAGGGGTAGGGCTATAGAGATGGGTCCATCGGTCAATGACTTCCTCATTGGACCATGACAGGGCTTGTTGTTTGTCTACCCGTAAAACAGTGTGGGTATGATTATGCATCACGGCGTAAGCACAGATGTCGATGGCAAAGACGCCTGATAGTTGCTTTAGACGATCAACAATCCATGCTCTTCGGTGCTCATAGCTTTGTCCCGTGAACTTATCCTCGCCACACAGAAAAGCGCGGCGTACGCAACGGGATACACAGTGGTAATAGGGGGTTTCTTCCAGGCAAATCTGGCTTATGCGAGGTTTGGTCATTGGCCCTCTCCTTGGGTCTTTATCAATCCGTGTGAGGTCTACACTAACTCATTAAAATGTTGATTTCAAACGATGGGTGTCCTGGTATTTTTTCGGTGTCCTGGTATTTTTTCTCAAAATCGGAGGCAAGTGCAGGTGTGTTTTCAATGGGGGGTTCGGTTGTTGCCACCCGATCAAGGAAAAACTGCTTATGAATAAGTTTTCTCCCAACCTTTTTCCCTCGACTGAAGTTCCAGACGGTGTAGTCTGCATTGTAGACCGGCCGTTTTTTTGACTTGGCTTCAACCAAGACATTCTGCCCTGCGCCATCACCAAATAGGGTAACATCCACCTTGCGTTCATAGAACCGGCCAAAGGGTATTTGTGTTCCTCCTTGCTGTTTATAAAGCTGCACATTCAGCTTTCGTATATCGGGACACTCATCATTTGTCACAATTTAAGATCTATTTACCCGCTTTCACCTGATGGTTCACTACGACAAGTTTACGCGTAAAGTCATCTGCCTGAATTCTACATGTTATTTCTTCCACACCCGCTTTATCAAGTTTTAACAAGAGACCGCAGGCTTCCTCGAAAAACTCAACGGATTTCATCATCCATGACAGATTCAAGACACCATCATCAGTCACTATCAAATCGTCAGGTGGATCAATGTATTCCAAGGTATGAAACACTTCGACATACACAGGGGCTACATCTTCTTCGAACACCGGGCCGTCAACAGACAAGCAGCTAACGATAACAGCTCTTAATTCGTCATCGTCGCAACGGCAACGCACATCAAGATAGGCTTCCATTGTTATACGGCTCCGAGTTTGGCGTTTTCTTCATCCCATACGATGAGCATGGCTTCGGAGAAATCACGGTTGTCATAACGTTCTTTTAGCTGCCTGGCCAACCGAACTGCAGTGGGATTGTCTACGGGAAAATTGGCATCCGACTCATAGGTTAATACCTTCACGACCAGTTCCCTGAGCCGCTTTAAGCTCGATTCATCCGTGACAGCTTCGATGAGAGCACATAAGTGATCCCATAGATATTGCCCTGGTGCATAGGGATTTTTCCTGAAGCCCCCTATGTGAGGTAAAATGCCATTCAAACAATATCGAGCAACTAGAATCGGCGGCAAACATAGCGGGAATTTGGTTGTTAGGATTTTCTTCTCGCCTGTTAAGCGATTAACATGCTTGTTAGAGAATAGCTTTTCCTCATTCGGGTCAACGGAAGGCACTAATGTTTTAACCATTAATTCCTCTCGCCCACCAAACATGCCGTAGTCAGTATCAAACTTATCGGCGCTAGGAAACGTTTCAAGCAAATAATTCCTAGACTTAACAAGCGGTGACGCATGTGACTGACTATTGAATACAGCTTGAAAGTTCTCTAGCGATGGCTCAGGGTGATACCAGCAAATAAATAACGGTAAAGCCCATGCAAAGAAATCGCCACCACTTTTTTTCTCAATATCCGGATCAATGCGTCCATAAAAATACAACTCCTTATGGTGCTTAAGGTACTCCCCCTAAAAATGCATGTTGAATAATTTCAAGTGCTTTTGTATCTGTCGCCATTCCGGTTTACGCTGCTCCAACCATGCCTTATCGTCCGGGCGCCACGCCGAGTTATCCATTATTTCACCTTATTAATCACATACTGTTGCAAACGGATCTTCAATATCCGCTAACTCTTCACCCAACCAATCCCACCATTCATCAGGAACGGAAACGGGATCAAATTCGTTTAACGCTTCCAGCGCGGCCTCTGCCGCAATGATCGCAGGGTTGTTTAAGAACTCATCAATCGACTGCTGAATCTCATCAGGGATAGCCAATTCCTGACCCAAACCATGCTCGGCCAGCATCGTTTTCCAATTAAAACGTTTAAAGCGGCCATCCATTTCCCCACCGCTCATGATGCTACTGGCACCTTTCGTCATCTGCAGATTATGACGCAATATATCCGTATTTATGTTACCGATTTGGTTCATATGCTCTTTTAAACGCGCAAAGTTGGCCGCGTTATAAGGAGTTCCTGGATCGACTTTGCGGCGCCCGACATTCTGGCCTTTGGTAGTCCAGTTATGCACCAGCCAGCGCATTTCACTGGCAAGGTTTTGATCTTCTCCATCTATGGTTAATGTGCGGGTCGCAATATAGTCCAGCGAAAATTGCCTATGGTAAGTACTTTTAGCTTTTCCACCTTTTTTATTTCTATCCTTGGCAGACCACAACGGCCATTTTTTCTTAAGCGTTGACCACCCTGGCGGCGACTGAAAGTATCGATGCGCCTGAACGGACTTAAGTTCAACCCAAACCGGTTTTTCTTGACCTCCTTTCAAGACAATATCGGGTTTACGGATAAACGAGGTGTATTTGGTATCATCGGGATTTGCCAGTTTAACCTCTGTCGACAGATCTAAGCCATCAATGGTGTAATAATCATCTGCTTTCGATAAGGCATGATAGAAAGCAATCACCATCAATTCAAACATGGCACCGTGGGAGCCTTCCCACATCTTACACACCAGCTCATTATTTTGATTAAGGGATTGTTCTTTGAGCTTACCGGTTACGACAACCCGCGTAATAGCTTTACTGATCAGCGAATTAATACGATCTTCTACGCCCTCTATACCATTAAAATCCCCTGATGCTATTGCTCCTTCCAAATAACTCATGATGAACATCATCAGCAAGGGATCGATACGGCTATTCGACTTACCGCTTAGAAATGCTCTGTAGTTCTTTACTCCCTTCATGCCAGCATTCTTGAGCACTTTAACAAACTTGGCAATTACCACAGCAACGGGTACAGCAGCATGGGCTTGGGGAATGAAAAAATCACTGAGACTGGTCGTTTGTTGTTGATCTGTTTCGCCAAACAGGAATTTTCGAATGCTTACCGTTGCAACAGGTAGAACATCGTATAGGCGATTCACGAACACCACCAAATTATGCGGGTCTGCAGCGATATCGGCATCATTGTCAGCAAGCGTATTAATCCAGTCACCGGCCAGTGCGCCGGTTAGGCGACACGGCGTGATCGACAGGGCGAAGGGTTTATCTGTATAGATGTCCGGTGCAATCACCGAACAATCCGTTGCATCAAGCGCAGGCCGAGGAGGAAATAAGCCTGGCCAGCCATCAGCTGGCAATGCCAAAAAGTCCATCCAGGTTTGGAAGTCTTCTTTACTTTTTACGGAAGCGCCAAGCAGGGTTGCCGCGCTGGGCCGACTTTGAATCATTTCAGATAACACGACCAAAGGCAGCAATAAATTCTCCAGTTCTTCAGGCTGGTGCCGCACAGCACTTTTGACAGCCTTGCCCAATACATCAGCCGCAGCGTAAACCATCTGCTGATTATCGAACTGACCATAAAACTGTTGCAGTTGATCCACATAGGGGAATATAGGCTGCGCTTCGGCCATGTATTCCATGCTTCCTAACACCGACAATAAGGCATTGGTCTCGGAGTAAAGCCCAGCATCCGATGCCATTCCGACCGCTTTATCTAGGGGATAGTAGCTATCATTGTATGTCGCCATGTCCCGGAACAACTCGTTAACTTGTGCTTGCGTGGGTGCAGCGCCAATAGATTCGGCGAGCAATCCGGCGTACTGTGAGAACCCGGACTCACTAACAACATTGATACGATTCACTTCATTTTCAACAGCCAAGCCTACGCTGACTTGTGACAACTGGCTACCAGCTTGATGGGCATTCAAAACACCTTGGAAACTCACGGTCACCATCCCATGGCCAGCAGCATCCAAGGTCGCAACATCATTTTCTGTTCCGTTCGCAAATAACAATAAAGGAGAAGATGCCAAATCATAATAAGCAAAGTCGCTGATTTTACCGCTGTAGTTCTCACCCAAAACTAACTCCGCACCATTATATACGACATTACCTGTTATAGGCGTTTTACTTGTACGCCTTCATCGAGCGACAAGGACAATACACCTGCATCAGTTCGTGCAACAACACTGACCCATTGGTTCAACGTGATAGGGCTAGACACAGTGAAATCACTATCGGAGGTAGCAACGGTATACTGCAGCACCCCACCATTGATGGCGAGTCGATGCCCTTCCCCAATATTCAACACAGTGCCCGATGCTGACGATGCCTTTAGGAAAAAACGAATGCCCCCAGTATTGGTCTGTAGAGCACTGCTCATGGGTAAACGGATATCGCCATCACCATTTAGCTGAACACTTTGCCCCACACCAACAGGGTGATCCGCACTGAGTACTGCGTTTGTTACTACGGCATTATGCAAGGTACTTAATTCATTGCTGGTATTACCATAAATTCGTTGCAGAGGTAATGCAACTAACGGCTCGCGATTAGGATAGAGATGATTATCCAAGGAAATATTGACTGACTGATTAGCACTACCTGAGACATTAACCGCTGTATTGGTTTGGTAATCCAGCGCGACATTTGCTCCACTAAAATCGGTAAAGCTTGCCGTTCCGGCACTGGCGCTATCCCCAATAACCACATTACTCGCAATATCACCTTGCTTTGTCACAGCATGAGTCAGCTCAATACTTTGAGCTTGTTCCACGCTACGATCAACACGCGCCATAAAGTTAGCTGTACCGTCCACCGTACCGGTATGCCATAAGACTGTTAATTTTCCATCGATATCGGTGTTGAAACTGGTTTGTTGTAAACGACCATGGCTAGCTGACAATTCCACAAAAACATTTTCAGCCGGGCCTTGGGCGCTGGACACGGTAAGATTAACCGGAACCAACTGATTGGTTGAAAGTGAGCCAGTTCCTGCATCAACCACTACATTTAATGGGCTCACGTTAAACGAGGAGGATTGTTCAACCTCGTCAGCTTGTACAAACAACTGATTGGTAAGGCCAGAGTAAAACCCGCCTTTTATCTCAACAGTCACCTGCCCATCCTCGGTATAGGATTGATACTGACCCAATACACTATCGCCAGTAACTGCAAAGCCAACCGTTGTGCCGTCTAATACGGCATTGCCATAAGCATCAGTAATCGTTGCTGTAGCAACTAAATCACCTTGTCCCTGGACATAAGCTTGCCCAGAGTATGACACAGAAATATTCGCCGGTTTACCGGGCAACATGACTATTTTTTTGAATTCAGCCCTGTTTTCCGATTCATTGTTCAATTCAGCTTTTACAACAACTGTCGCGCCAGCTTGCGTTGGCATGGTTAACTTACTGCGGAATATACCATTCACCGCGTCAGTGACTGCCGCTGGTGTCATCGACCCGTCACCATCAGTAATCCACCGGACTACTTGCGGTGTTTTTAATTCTTCATCCCGAGAGGCAAAACCAAGAAGCATCGCTTCTAGATCTAATTCCAGCTCATCAGCATTGAGGTAAAATACATCACCGCTTTCGTTAAAGTCATTATCTGCGACCTGATAGATACTTAAATATTCGAAAGCGTATTCCCACAAGATATTCCCGGCATCGTTGTTGCTGTAGAGCCGGATCATCAGATAATCTTCCGGAGTCAGATCCAGCGCCGCCAGATGCTCCAGGCTGTCGCTATCAAAACTGAGCTGCTGATTCTCACCCAAGGTCGCCCGGATCTCTTCTTCGCCCAAGGCAAACACCAGTTCCCGATCACCTTCATAGCTGTAGGCCCCGAGCGGGTCTGCATCTGAAGCAGTCAGGTCGTAAAGCAGTTCGATCAACTGGTCCGTGCTGGCGATCACCGGTTTGTCCAGCGTCAACAGGTTTTCTGCCTCGGCTTGGATATCGGTCCGCCTGACCTCCCGCATCGCCAGGTCAAACACACTGAACTGAAACTCCGGCCGATAGGTGTAGCGATAGAGCGGCTCCGGCTTTTTCGGCTCTATGGTGATCGTGCCTTCGTCGAAAGCCTGTTTCGCCTGTCGGTAGGCCTGCAATTGCAGCAGGCTGCTGTGTTCGTCATAGACCGGCACTTTTAACGGCACATAACGATCCGGCCGGTATTGCAGCTTGTCCTGATGCAACCCGCTGGACCCGAAATCGGGATTGCGGCTGCTCGGTTCGCCGCTCACCTGTACGTACAGATGCTGTTTGCCGAGGATCGGCTCCGGCAGCCGTATCACCTGGGTCTGACGCCCGGTCTTGATCTCAAAATTGCTCAGGCTGTTGCCGCTTTCGCTGCTCCCCCCTACCGCCGCCAGTTGATTGGGGGCGATGACCTTGGCGAGACGGCCGGTGTAGCCGTGTTCGTCGAGCCCTTCCGGCAGGGGACGTCCATCCCGATCGAACCATTCGGTATAGACGGTGATGAGGGTGTCGTCTGACAACCCCGCCCCTTCGTGACCGATCGCCTGTTCCGGCTCGTCGCCCCGGGTCAGGCCGTGTTCGACCTGCGAGGTCCGCTCCGCCCAGACCTTGAGATTGGGCGGACCCATCATCAGGTCGTCGATGGGAAACGAGATCTCGTGGGGGTTGAGGCTGCTGCCCGCCTGTTTGAGTGCGGTGGTGAGGGTGCCGATATAGCCCGTCGCCCGGTTGATGGCGATCAGTTGCACCTGTTCCCCCGGACGCAGGTGGTCGGCTTCCCGTTCGTAGAAGGCCGGGTTCATCTGCCCGTCGGCCTGCCATTGCTGGAAGGCGTTCGAACCGCCGCGGGTGCGGCTGGTGTAGCCGTGGGGGTTGAGCCGCCCTTCCCGGGCACCCATGATGCGCACGGTGTAGTAGAAGGTCCCCTTCTCTTCGTCCACGCCGACGAAGTTCTTCGACAACTCGCTGGGTTTGAGGCCGTGGCGCTCGGTCACCAGGGTGCCGGCGGAGGCGCGAAACACGTACAGGTCGGTGTTGCGCAGGTCCTCTTCGCTGATCTGGGTCAGCAGGCCCCGGTCGGCGTAGTCGCTGCTCCAGTCCGCCAGCCGGGTCAGGTCGGGCAGGGTCTCGGCGGGGTTGAGGGTGGTGAGGTCGTGACGGCTGGAGAGCCACACCCCTTGCAGGTCGGGGTTGTCGGCCGGGGTGAGGGTTTGGAAGCGTTCGACCGGCTCACCGCTGACCGGATCGGGTTCGCTGACGAGCTGGCCCAGCAGGGCCCGGTCCGGGTCGCCGTCACCATCGAAGTCGTACTCCTCCTGGGCGATCCGCTCCAGGGGGGCGCTTTCTCCGTTGTAGCGGGTCTCGGTTGCGAACGCGACCGTACCCGGCATACGCGCCTGACCGGCCATGACGATCATGTCGACCACAAAGTCGAGTTTGCGTTTGGGCGGGGTGGCCAGGGTGGCGACAATGGCGAGGGCGTTGACCTGGGCCATCTGCGCACCCAGGGTGAAGCCCAGCGGGACCTGACTGTAACCGACGCAGTAGTCGAAACCCAGACGGCGCATGAAGTAGGGATAGCGCGCACCCCGCCGCGGATTGAAGCGCTGGTAGTAGAGCTGGAGCACGATCGGCATGGTGAAGTCGTAGAAGAACCCCGGACAGGGGGGTAGCGGGTAGTGGAAGGAGTAGGTGCCGTCGTTGCCGGTGATGGTGCGGTGGGCCAGGCCGTTTTCGAGCACCACCCACTTGAGGGGGCCGTGGATGGTGTCTTCGTGATCCCGGGTGGGAAACAGCCTGTCGTTGGTGATTTGTTCGTTCCCTTCCGGGTCGCTGACAAAGCCGGTCTTGAAACCGATGTTGAGTCCGGAGTCCCACAGAAGGGTACCGTCCTTGTCCAGCAGCACCGACTGGCTGTTGTCGCCGATCTGCAGCTGTGGGTTGATCGGCAGTTCCATCAGGATCAGTTGACTCGGATCGGAGAGCAGGCGTTGCGCGAGGGGACGCAGGGCCACCATCACCGTATTGCTTGTCAGGGGGGGCTTTTCGATCGGTTCGTCGTTGACGGTGGTGTACTGGGCGTTCTGGTAGACCTCGCGGCTGACCAGGTCGAGGTCGGGAAAGGTGGTGCGCACCGCCTGCAACTGCACCTGATAGGCCCGGTAGACCTCCGCGGCCATTACCCGCGCCTCGGCGTAGGTGCCGCTCGCCTCACCGATCTCGGTGAAGATTTCCCCGTCCAGACCGTACTCGACGTAGATCGGAATGCCGGCTTCGCTGAGGATCAGGCTCTTGGCGTAGACTGCACCGAGTTGAAAGCCCCCATTGCCGAAGGCGTTACCCCCGCTGAGCAGCAGGAGGACGAACGCCAGGCAAAACAGTCCTGGCCTGGGGCTGGCAAGCGGTTGCCGGTGGATCGGGTTGCTGGTGATTGATGTCCGCATGGCTGTCTATTGTTCCGTCAGATTGTCCAGGGCGATCTGGAGTTGTCTCAAATCGAGCTCACCGTCCGCATAGGCCTGCATAGGCGGTTGCGCCTCCCGCGGCACCAGGGCGTAGCCCAGTACATCGAGGGCCTGGTAGTGCTGTTTGCCGGCACTGATCGCACGATGGTTTTCAATACGGGCCACGCCCACCGGCACGATGTGGCGCGATTGCAGATCGATGCCCAGCATCAGGACATGGTCGCCTTCGTCAGGGAGGTAGTCGTAGGATTGGTTGAGTTTCGGCATGGCCAGATCGACCTGCATCTCCCCCTCGACCCGGACGCCGGTGGGCTGGACCGTGTAGACCCAGTGCGGTATATAAGCTCCGCCGACCGGATAGGGGAGCTGGGAAAAGTCACTGAACTGGACGTGAACATCGCCCTGCCTGCCGGTATCGGGAAACAGCAGGTCGGTGCCGCTCAGATCAAGCTTGATCGCCCCTTGCAGTAAACTGATGTTGCTACGCCCTTCGATCGGCGCAAAGGGGACATCTTTGTTCAAGGGCGGCAAATGGGCCGCATTCAGGTTGTTGACACTCCCCGCCTCAATGCTGACCCAGCGTGTGAGCGACCCGAAGCGCGGATCGTTCAGGCCCGGATTGATGTGCAGTTCGTAACGGCCGCCCGGCAGGGTCTGGTCGTATCGATCGCGGTAGCCGAAGGCGAAGGCACCTTGCTGTTGCTCTTGGTGGATCGATTCAGTGCCGGGAGGGTCACGTCGAGACCGGCGATGGGCTGTCCGAACTGATCGATCACCGTCCCATTGATGAAGGTGGGCAGTGGCCGGGTGCGAAACCGGCCGCGTTGCAGCTCTTCTCCGGCATAGATCACGTCGACGAAGACCTCCGCGTCGTAGGCCAACTCCCGGGTGGGATAAAAGGCGACGACCCGATTGCCCGGTAACAGGGAGAGGCTGCCCGCCACCGGCGAGTAACTGCGGCTCACTTCCACCAGTTGGTAACCCAGGGCATCCAGGGACGAGGTACCCGGCTCGTCCAGATGCTGGTAGGTGAAACCGTGTGCCGTCTCGTGGACTTGCAAGGTCAGATTCTCGATGTCGATGGGTTGATTGAAGTAGAGGCTGATGAACGTGTTGGGCTCCACCCCGATCTGTCCGTCGGCAGGCTCCGACCGCTCGAGATCCAGAGGAATGTCGATCGGATCTTTTACGACCAGGCTGCGGTGGGTGACCGCCAGTGTCTGATCGCTAGCGTCGGTGATCGTGACAGTCAGTTCGTAATCCCCCGCCACCGCCGGTACCGCGATCTCCCCACCCTTGAGACCGGCATCCCCAGCCAGGGCAGCCGTTGCCACCGCATTGTCGCCGGCATCCCACAACACCGCATTCGCTAAAGCGGTGGCCGCGCCGGTTCCGCTCATCTCAACGGCTATCTGCAGCGGTATCGGTGTGCCGGTTTGAATCAACTCGGTACCCGTTGCAGGCAGCAGCAGGGTAATCGTGACACGGGCATCGAGGCGCAGATGATACGCCAGACTGGTGCGGTTGCCTGCCAGATCATGGGCCGTGAGCGTCAAGGGCAGCAGCTCGCCCGAAGTGAGCTGGATGGCGACATCGAAGCGGTATTCACCCGCCAGATTGCCCGGTGTGAGTGCCACCGGTGTGTCATTGACGCTGAAACTGGAGAGGTTCTCCTCCATGATACTGCCCTGTAAGCGGTAGGGCTGCTCGTTGACAAGATTCTCCGTCGGGGCCGGGCTCAGTGTCTGGTCGATGACGATCGCGGGGGCGTCCTGATCGCGCAGATAGTCGACCTGGATGGGCGTGGTCTGACCCTGGGCATCTTCCGCCATGAGATCGATGGTCAGCCGTGACGCGCCGGTCTCGAATCCGACCGCTTCACGAAACGCATACACACCGCCCTGCAGGTCGGTGAACGAAATCGGGCTGCCATTGAGGGTCAGGTTTGTGAGGGTCGCGGGGGCATCCACCTCACCGACCAAGGAAAAGCCGGGTTCGGTGAGATAGCTACCCGAAACAGGTGAAAGCACCCTGATTGGGGGGGCAGCATGGATTTCCTGGTCAGGTTGATAGGTCACGGTGACCTGTCTAGTTACCACTTGCCCATCGGCTTCTCCACGAACCAGGAAGCTGTTGACGCCTTCGGTCAACAGCAGCGGCTCGGACTGGAATCGGTACTCGGTATTGAGCGCTGTATCGGTCAACGTCACCGGCACGCCATCGATCTCAACGCGCATGACGTCGGCCGGGGTCTCACTGCGGAACAGACCGCGAATCACCATTTCGGGATCATTGATCACACTACCGCTTGTCGGATATTCGATGATCAATGCGACGGTGCTGTCGGCGCTTTGCCGTTCCACCCTGACACTCAATTGCGACTGGTTGCCGGCTTGATCGGACGCCGTGAGGGTGATCAGGTTGATGCCGATTTCCAGGGGTACGTTGGCTGTCCATTGTGCATTGGCAATGATCGCTGCCATGGTCACACCGGGAAAGCGATCTGAGATGACAGTCAGGGGAGCCAATCCGCTGTTTTCATCCGATACCCCACCGCGGAGATCAATCGTATTGGCATCGGTGACCCGGTCTGCCATACCGTCCAGGGTGAGCTGGGGAGCGATCAGGTCAGGATAATCCTGGGCGTTATCGGGATCGGTGCCCGCCTGAAGCTCTTCATCGTTACTGAATCCGTCCCCGTCACGGTCGTTATCGGCGTTGTCCCCAATGCCGTCTCCATCCTGGTCCGAGGATTCGTTGGCATCGTCGGGAAAGGCATCCTGGGCATTGGCCACACCGTCACCGTCCCGGTCATCGTCCAATGCATCCGGTATCTGGTCGCCATCCAGGTCGGGGGGTACGCTGTTGGCATCGTTGGGATCGAAGCCGAGCTGGGTTTCATGGTCATTGCCAATACCGTCGCCATCACGATCGGTATCGCTATTGTCACCGATGCCATCGCCGTCCAGATCGGACGATTCGCCGGGGTCGTTGGGAAACTGATCCTGGTCGTTCATGACCCCGTCGCCATCCCGGTCCGGGTCGGCGTTGTCGCCCATACCATCGCTGTCCAGATCCGACCATTCAGTGAGATCATCCGGAAACGCATCTTGGGTATTGTCCACACCGTCGCCATCCCGGTCCGGATCCTGAATGTCGGGGATGCCGTCTCCGTCCTGATCATAGTTGGCACTGATGCCGACATGGATGTCATCGATCACGGCCAACCGTACACCTTGGTCGTCGACATTGACCAGACGAAACCGAAATTGGATCGATTGCCCCCGGTAGACGCTTAGGTCCAGGTCTTGGAGTTGGTATGCCGCATTGTTGTCAGCGGCTGTGTAGGTTCGAATCGCCGTCCAGGTTGTCGACTCCGACGGCCGTATCTGGATATAGAAGCTGTCGCCACTGTTGAGTTGCAATTGATACCAATAATTCAGTGCCGGCTGAATCGCATCCGCCGGAATGCCGATCTGGCCGTTCAGGGTCGCTAACTGACCACTGTAGTAGCCCGCCTGGTCCAGCTCTGTCGGGTTGCTGTCCAGGTGATAGCTACCGCTGTGGTTGGTGCTCGCGCCCTGTTCGCCCGACACATCCCAAGCACCCTGCAGGTTCCACTCATCCTGCTCCGCCACGGTCTCGAAGCCGTTGTCGTAGGGATAGGCCAGCACCGGCGGTTGCTGCTCCTCGCCGATACTGAGATCGTCCATCAGCCACAACCGCGCGCCAGGGTCGTCGTCATTGACCTGGCGAAGCCGCAACTGGATCGATTGGCCCTTGTAGGCGCTCAGGTCCAGGCTCTCGCGTACATACCCGGTGTGATTGTGCCTGAAGGCGTAGGTCTTCAGGGTCGACCAGGCTGTCGTCTCCGATGCCCGTATCTGGATATAGAAGCTGTCGCTGCTGTTGAGCTGCAACTGATACCAGTAACTCAGCACCGGCTGAATCGCATCCGCCGGAATGCCGATCTGGCCGTTCAGGGTCGCTAACTGACCACTGGAGTAGCCCGCCTGGTCCAGCTCCGCCGGGTTGCTGTCCAGGTGATAGCTACCGCTGTGATTGGTGCGCGCGCTCTGTTCGCCCGACACATCCCAAGCACCCTGCAGGTTCCACTCATCCTGCTCCGCCACGGTCTCGAAGCCAGTTGTATAAGGATAGGGCAGATCCACCGCCGCCTGGAGGTTGGTTGCCATCAAGAGAAGTGCAAGCAGACTCAACAGTCCGGGCAGGTGCTTTTTGAATGTCATGGACCGGATGAGACTCCCGTCAAAGAAGCTACTCTGGATGATTTCGAATAGAAAATTCATGAATCCTGCTCTGTCCTTTTTGCTGTCTATCCGCTGTTGTCCGGTTTGTCCACCACGATTTCGACGCTGACTTTTTGCAAGGCATCCTCGGCCAATAGCTTGATCGCTGCGCGCATCTTTATCGGCGCCAGCCGTTTGCGTATTTCAGCGCTGACTTCTGCCAGGGGTTTCGGCGGATGGAGGTCGACGGTGTTAACCCGGATGACCGTGATGACATCGTCGATGTGCAGTGGTGAGGTTTCACCGATACCGGCTGCAGAGACCAAGGCCTGTAATGGCTGATCCAGTATCTCAACCCGGGCGGTTAGCTGGCGCAGATTGATCGGCAGCGACTTGTGCCCTTCCAGCCAATGACTCCAATCATCGACATTGGACAGTTCGGACAGCTTGCCGATCAGCGCTTTGCGCTCTTGTTCCGTCACTGAGCGATAGGTCTGAATCATTTCGAAACGTTTCGTAACCCCACCTCCAAACGCCTCGGGATGGTCCTGATAATAGGCTGTCACCATTTCACCTGACACCGGCTCCGGAACGGCATGACGGGTCAGGTAACTCTGCACAAACAGCTCTTCGCGGTATGCCTTGACCTTTGCTTCCAGTTGTGCAAGCTCTTCCGCGTCAAGCTCATCCCGCGCCAGGATGAAGATGGCCCGGCTGCTGATGAGACTTTCCAGAATACGCTGCTTCACCTGCTCTCTGCCAACCTGCGGGATAGGGTCTGTAAACAGCTTCTGCATGGCATGCCGCGTATCGTCTTCGGTAATCGGCGAACCATTGACATAGGCCAACGCCACCGATTCTGTCTCTTTATTGAGTGACTCCTGCTGGGTTTGAATAGGCTTCTCGGACGTGACCTGGTCCCGGCTACAGGCGCTGATTAACACCAGGCAACTGAGCGAAACGATCATGCCGAAATAGTGGTACCGATGTAACACGCCGCTACCCACGCTTGTTAATGGAAACCAGTGCCATGAGACGTTTCATCTCAGCCTGCTTCGCCTGCTGGCGCAGTTCAAAGCGAATATCCCCCTTAACTCTTTCGTAGGGCTGTTTCACGATTTGCGCCTCTTCAAGCACCTTGATGATATGGAAACCGAACGGGGTCGTGACCGGCTGGGACACCTCTCCGGTTTTCAGGCCAAACGCCGCTTTTGTAAAGGCCGGGTCGATGGAGCCTTCAGTAATCCAACCCAGATCACCGCCTTTTTTGACCGACATCAGGTCTTCGGAATATTGCTTGGCCAGGAGCACGAAATCCTGATTGCTCACCGCCTTGCTATAGGTCTCTTGCGCTTTGGTCAGTAGCGCCTCCCGCTCCTGCTGGCTCATTTTCGGGTTGGTACGGATCAGTATATGAGCGACATGGGCCTTTCTGGTCTGAAACCGCGCAGGATTGGCCGCATAGAAATTACGGATGGCAGCTTCGTTGACCTTGTCGCGCAGATACTGTTCGAAATAGCGGGATGCCAACATCTGCTTCTTAAACTCGTTGACTTCCACCTGGATCTGTTCCGCATCCAGCACCTTTTGCTGAAGAATGACTTCGGCCAGGCCTTCCCTCTCCAGAAATACGTTCAGCTCACGCTCTACCAGCTTTTCGTTATCCTGCGCGATGCGCTTGTGGTTGAGATAGGCGTCAAAGGTCGTTTTATGAATGGCCTTGCCGTTTACATCCGCAACCACTTGCCCCTCTGAAGAGGGTTCACCAGTATCACTGCAACCGGTCAAAGCCAGCGGCCCGAACAGCGTCAGTAGCGCCGCCGGTACTACATGTTTCAATCTCATTCAATTCATCTCCGTGGAGTAACTCATATCACTAAAGAAAGAGGTCTGTCTCACCCTTCACCTTCACCGACATAGTCAGGTACGCTGGCACTGTCCAAAGGATCAGTGCCCTGTTCAATCTCATCTCTGTCCCCTGCGCCATCGCCATCGGTATCCCAACTATTCGGATCGGTGAGATGGACAATGACCTCTTGATAGTCATCCAGACCGTCCGATTCGGAATCGCGTCGTAACGGATTGCTGTTGTGGGTCTGAATTTCGCTGCCGTCATTCAAACCATCTTCGTCGCTGTCCTGGTTGTTCGGATCGGTCTCAGTGACATGTATCTCTTGATAATCGCCCAAACCGTCACCGTCGGTATCTGACATGCTCGGATTGGTGACGAAATTGAACTCGGCCAGATTACTCAAGCCATCACCGTCAAAGTCGTTAAAAGCGGTTTCATTTTGCAGACCGAACACCACTTCAAACCTGTCATCCATACCGTCCAGATCGGAATCCACCGCCAGC
Organism: Candidatus Thiodiazotropha sp. (ex Ustalcina ferruginea); assembly: GCA_025656375.1. GTDB lineage: Bacteria > Pseudomonadota > Gammaproteobacteria > Chromatiales > Chromatiaceae > Thiodiazotropha. The sequence continues at coordinate 20,660 of JAHXHU010000292.1, forward strand.
GGATCTGTGTTGTGGCTGTTGATCTCATCATGATCGGTGAGGCCGTCTTGATCGGTGTCGGCATTGAGTGGATCGGTTCCGGCAGCAGACTCAGCACCGTCATTGAGTAGATCATTATCACTATCGGGATCGTTGGGATCTGTACCCGATTGCTGTTCCTGGAGCGCACTCAAACCATCGCTATCCGTATCGGAGTCCACCTCCCCGGCGTCGGACAAGGGATCCAGGCCATGGGCGACTTCAAAGCGGTCATTCAGACCGTCTCCGTCACTGTCAGGATTGCTTGAAGAGGTGCCGGTAGTCGCCTCCTGCACGTCGCTGAGGCCATCCTGATCGGCATCCGCGTAGGCATAGAAATTTATGATGTCGGCCTGGTCCTGTACCGTCAGGTGATCGAGCACCGCACCTTCCGCCAGCAACAGTTGTTCAGCGCTGTTGATGGCACTGTCCATGGTCCCTTCCATAATACCCAGATGCATGATCATCCGCCGCCCGCCGGCCGGGATGGTGAAACGGTAGTTGACGTTCCAGTTGTTGTCCGGACGTGCGGTCTGCTGATCAGGGCCGATGCTAAGGTTGGGCCCGGCAAAGAGATGACCCAGAATGGGTCTGGATGAATAGCTGATGTCGCGGAAGATGACATAGTTGTCGGTGTCCGACAGCAGGTTGTCGCCATCGGAGGTCACTACTTCCAAGTTGGTGCCGTAGTATCTGGAGTTCAGCTCGAGGCTCACTTCCTGTGCCTGCTCACCCGGATTGTGGATCACCTCCAGATAACGGATGAAGGCACCACCCGTCGCGGGCACATAGACCCGGCGGCTGACCCGCAGATCACCCACCGACATCGCCGAATAGCCGAGTTCACGGCCAGCAGCACTCTGAGAGATCTGGTAATGGGGACTGTTATTGTAAGCTGTGTCATTGACGGACAACTCAAAAGCCGAGCTGGTCGCGTTGCTACTTGTGGCACGAACCCTGCCGTTGTAATAATGTGCATTCCAATATCGGCCGTTTTCATCAAACAGATCCTGACTGCTGGAAACCGTGGGCAGATCGTCAGCTGCATCGGTCGCGACAGTCTGGTCGACAAACAGTTCATCGGCATCCCTGCGACCGCCATTGTCACTATCCGCTTGGCTGGGATTGGTCCCGTAGAGCATGACTTCCCAGTAATCGAGCACCCGGTCGTCATCCGTATCCGTATCATGGGGATTACTGCCCGCCGCTGACTCTTCGGCGTTGCTGAGGCCGTCCTGGTCTGGATCATCGGCCGCATTGGCTGTGGTCATGTCGCAACTGATTTCGAAACCGTCACTCATGCCGTCCTGATCGGTATCGGTTACCAGCGGATCGGTGTTGTGGAGCCGCAACTCATCCGCATCTGACAGGCCATCGCTGTCGCTATCAGACAATACCGGATCCGTACCCGCCGCAATCTCCTCGCTGTCGGACAGACCGTCATGGTCGGTATCGCTGAATAGGGGATCCGTACCGTTGTTGTGAACTTCAGCGCCATCGTTGATACCATCCCCATCGCTGTCCGCCGCTCGCGGATCAGTACCGAAGGCCTGCTCATCCAGATTGTTCAGTCCATCGCCATCATCATCCTGAGCGGCCTCACCCCCGTCCGGCGACAACGGGTTAAACCCGTTATGGAACTCAAAACCATCCATCAGGCCGTCACCATCCGTATCCTGCAAGCCGTTGTCCGTACCGACCGCCGCTTCATCCGCATCACTCAGGCCATCTTCATCACTGTCAAGGTAGGCAAAGAAATTCACCACGGATGCGCGGTCTGCTTCGCTCATACCGGCGAGCAGATGATCACCGGGATGGCGCAGGCTATCCAGCAGAATCCGGGTGGCGTCACTACTGTTCTGCATCACCCCCCGCATGCAGAATCATGCGGTTCTCACCCGGCGGCACCATGAAGCGGTAGGACACTATCCAGCGTCCACCATCCAGGGTTGTGCTATCAGGCCTGACGCTGCCGTTCGCACCGGCGAACAGATGGCCAAGCGCGGGACGGTTGCTGGTTGATAAGGTATCGCTGAGCACCAGAAAATCATCTTCCGGTGTCAGTTCCCCATCGGAAGAGGAGGTCAAAACCGCCGTATTCTCATCCAATCCGTAGTAGTCGCTCTCTATCTCCAGCCAGACTTCCTGCGGCATCGGAGTCGGGTTATGCACGACTTCCAGATAGCGGATCAATCCCTGCCCGGATTCGGGTATACGCACCCGGCGGCTGAAAATCAGATTAGCCTGACCCGCTACGTTGAAGTAGAGTTCCCGGCCGTCGCTGCTCTGCCCCATTCTATAGCTCGGGTTAGTGAATTCCCTACCGTTGACCCTGAGGCGGAAACCATTCCGGGTTGCGACATCGGTCGTCGAATCGACACGTCCCCAATAGTTGTTGATTCGCCAAAAACGTCCACTCTCTTCATATAATGTTTGAGAACCCCATATGCTTGCGAGATCGTCCGTTGCAACCGTGGCGTCGCGGTTATCCACAATCAACTCGCTGGCGTCGCTGCGGCCACCACGATCCGTGTCGGCGCGGTTTGGATCGGTCTGATATTCATTCACCTCCTGGCTGTCCCACAGAAGATCGGCGTCGCTATCCCGGTTGAAGGGATTGGTTTCAGCCGACGACTCCTGCGCATTGTTGAGGCCATCGCCATCCTCGTCAACCAGCGGATCATTAAGGTTATAGATGATTTCGAAACCGTCGCTCAGACTGTCGCCATCGCTGTCGGCCAGTAACGGATCGGTGTCATACTGTTGAATCTCTTCGACATCGGAGAGGCCGTCGCTGTCGCTATCCACCAACCACGGATCGGTGCCCAGGCCCAGTTCCTCTCCGTCGCTAAGACCATCGTTGTCACTATCCGGCAGTGTGGGTTCGGTATCGTGAATCAGATATTCATCACCGTCGCTGATCCCGTCACCATCGCTGTCGCTCAAGGTCGGATCAGTGCCGAGGGACTGCTCCTGGAGATTGGTCAAATTGTCGAGATCGCCGTCCTGATCGGTTTCACCGCTGTTCACCGGCGATAGCGGATCGAAGCCATAACGAACCTCGAAGCCATCATCGAGTTGATCGTCGTCCGAATCCCTATTGTCCGGATCGGTAGCGTACAACGCCTCGTCACTATCGCTTAAGCGGTCGTGATCGCGATCCTCATCGGGGAAGAAGTTGATGATCGAGGATTTTTCCACGTCACTCAGGCCGTCCAGCGCTCCTGGCCGCATATTCATCAGGTCCACCAGCGTGGATTCGACTTGGCTATTGTCATTGTCGTATGTGACGAAACTCATCACCGAACGCCGGCTGTGAGGAGGCACTAAAAATACATAGCTGGCTGATACATCACCACCCACCATCCTCGCCCATGGCTGAACAGCGGCCTGCTGGCCGGCGAACAGATAACCGACGGTAGCACCAGAGTCCGGTAGCAGAATATAGTGGTCTTCATCCGTGAGCAGGGCATCGCCACTGGATGTCTGCTGTGCGCCGTTCAGACCGAATGGCAACTCCGTGGTGACGGTGAGGGTCAACAATTTTGCCTGATCGGTGGGGTTGTCCACCACATCGAGATAACGCACGAAACCGGTGAAATCACCGGTCACATCCGGTCCTTCCTCACCACCGTCGGAGAGGGCGCCCTGGACGTAGACACGGCGGTGAATCACCAAGTCGTCGATGGCTCCGGCGGTAGTGTTCAACTGACCGATACCGGTTTCTACCAGTGCGGCGCTATTACCGTAGTCAGGACCAAAGCCCTCGTTGTGAGCCGCGTATTCGACGCCATTGACCATCAGCATCAGAGCGCTAAGCTGACCCTCTCCATAGTAGGCATTCAATGTCCCATCTTCGACACCCACCTCCCAATTATGGCCATAGGTATCGTACAGATAGCTGGAGTTATAGGTCAGCGCAACACTGGCGTCATCACTTGCCGTCAGGGGATCGGTCTCCGTGACAAAGAGTTCATCGATGTCCCATAAACCCCGCCATCGCTATCCTCAAGGGCTGGATCGGTATTGAAATAACCGTTCTCGATCCCATCACCCAGCAGATCCGCATCGGTGTCGTCGGAGAACGGATCCGTGCCGGCTAACGCTTCAGCAAGATTGTTCAGGCCATCCAGATCGTTGTCCAGTTCCGCCACGCCCGTGTCGTTGAGCGGATCAAAGCCATATCTGATTTCGAAACCATCCGGCAATAAATCCCCATCGGTATCCGCGCGTAACGGATCGGTGGGGTGGGTGTATATCTCGGCATAATCATCCAGGTTGTCGCTATCGGTATCCGCAGAAACCGGATTGACGCCCATTCCGACTTCAACGGCATCGTCAACGCCATCTGCGTCGCTGTCGGCCGCGTTGGGGTTCGATCCATAGTCGTTAACCTCGCTGCTGTCCGACAAGCCATCGCCGTCCGTATCCGCCTGATGCGGATCGCTTCCCTGCTCTTGTTCCTGAAGATTACTTAAGCCATCGCTGTCGGCATCGGCGGAAGCTTCACTTGTGAGGGAGAGAGGATCGAAACCGTATCTGACCTCGAACGCATCCAATAATCCGTCGCTGTCACTATCCGGATTGTCGACCAGGGTGCCCAACTGCGACTCGACCGCGTCACTCAAACCATCGTTATCCTGATCGGAATAGGCGAAGAAGTTGATCACGTCTGTCTGCTCTTCCGAAGTCAAGCCGGCCAACACTTGCCCATCTGCTCCATGCAGGGTCTCGGCAACCGTGAGCGCATTGGCGAAACTATTGTCCATAGCCGCCAGGTGCATAATTATCCGACGCTCGCCCGACGGCACGACAAAGGTGTATCCGACGGTCCAGTCGCGGCCAATCGCCCCGGTGCGGGCATCCGGTTCCAGTTGACTGTGCTCGCCATTGAACACATGCAGCAATGACCTCGGAGTCGTGTTGACCGGATCGTGCATCGCCAGATAGTCATCGCCCTCATCCAGTACGGCGTTGCCGTCTGAAGTCATGTATTCGATGCTGTTGGTGTTATTGGCATAGGTTGACGTCAGCGTCAGTTCCACCGCTTTGTCGCTATCGGTCGGATTTTCGATCACTTCGATATAGCGCACGAAGGCGTCTGTGGCCTCTGGAACATACGCACGCCGATAGACGCGCAGACCATCAAACATGTCCGGCGTAAAACGGACTTCTCTTCCGTCCGGACTCAGGGTCAGGTTATAGCCACCCTGATAATTCAAGCCATTGACCGTCAGATTGAATCCGCTGTCAGTAGTAGCGTTGGTGGCATCCTGAACAGCGCCGCTGTAACTGTCGAAGGACCAATAATCCCCATTGGCGTCAGACATATTGTGTGTGTAGTTGACTTGTCCTGCGAACTGAGCGGCATCCAGCGGATCGGTATGATCGACGATGATTTCGACCGCATCACTACGCCCGTCGTCGTCGCTGTCGCTGTCGTGTGGGTTCGTGCCCTGAGTATATTCCTCCAGGTTTGTCAACGAATCGTCGTCACTATCGGCATAGGGCGACACACCCACCAATTCGTAATTGATCTCGAAGGCATCCGACATACCGTCATGATCGGAATCCGTATCGAGGGGATCCAGGTAGTAATCGTAGATTTCCGACCGGTCGTCCAAGCCATCCCCGTCACTGTCGGCATTACCCGGCAATGTGCCTAGGGTGATTTCGAGGGTATCGGCCAGACCATCGCTGTCACTGTCGATGGATACCGGATCGGATTGGTAGAGATTGACTTCGTCTCCGTCCGACAGGCCGTCGCCATCGCTATCGCTATCGGGATTATCCGGTTGTGAACCGTAAGTCTGCTCCTGCAGATTGTCGAGGCCATCGTTGTCGCCGTCGAGATGGGTCTCTTCGCTACCGGAGGGCGAATCGGGATTGAAGCCGTAGTAGAGCTCGAATCCATCGCTCAGCTCATCGTTGTCCGTATCCGGATCGAACGGATCGAGACCCAGAGGTATCTCGTCGGCGTCATAAACACCATCGTTATCGCTATCGAGTTGAATGCGGAAATTGACCAGCTGCTCCGTCTCTTCAACGGTAAGCCCTTCGATCTCATAATCGGCCGCATGCAGCTCATCGATTTTGCCCAGGGTTGTCACCGGATCGCTATGCTGCACCATATAGTGCATCAGCGCCCGACGCTCACCGGCCGGAATCGTGATCTGGTAGGTCACGGAGTAGTATCCACTACCTGCGAGTCGCACAGTATCCGGAGCATATTGAGTCGTAGCGCCCTTGAACAACAGGCCGACCGCCGGTGATCCGCAGCCATCGCAGTCATCATCGGTGACAAAATAGTCCGTGGGTACGACAAACTGATCGTTTTGATCGAGCTCTATACTGTCGCTGGAGCTGGCCAGTAACTGGGTACGACTCAAGGAACCTATCCAACCGCTGAGTTTAACCGTGACAACCTGCTCGGCCTCTGACCTGTTTTCAATCAATTCGATATAACGGGCGTAGATATCGTTTTCCGGCACATAGATCTTACGTACCACATTGAAGTCGCCGATCTGCCTGGCTTGGAGGGTCAACTCGCGGCCCTGCATTCTCACGCCGGCGGGTGATCCGTCCAGGTAATTGCTGCCGTTGATTAAGAGCTCTTCCGCTTTAGAGTAGTATTGGCTGCCCGAACCGTTATCTATACGGCCTCGGTCGTCGATATCCCAGCGATTACCCTCTCCCATAAGGATATGCGGCAGCGGTACTTCACCTTCGTGGGTCAGATCGCGTTCAGGGATCACATTCACCGGCTTCAACAGCAGGGATTGCAGGATCATGTCGCCCACGTCGTGGGAGGTTCCACGGGGCGGAGCAAAGAGTGCGGAATCCGCCACAACCTGTTCATTACCAAACATAGACTCGGCATGAACCTGTAGGAGCTCATCAACAGTCGCCACATCGGACAGGGTAAACAGTCCATCCGCTCCGGTGGTCGTGGTACGGCTGCCGATCGATACCGTCGCACCGGTGATGGGATTTTGGGCGCTATCCACAACACGGCCGGTGATCGTAGCACCCGGATCCGCGGAAATCGTATAACTCAGGGATGTCTCGGACGACAGTCCCGCATTATCCGTCGCGCGTACCGTCAATTGCAGGGTTGCGGCATCCGCAACGCTGACCCTCGCCGAGTAGAGGTCTCCCTCCGGGGGATCCTGTGCAACGGCGCTGCCATCCACCAGAAACTCGACCGAAGCCAAACCGGTATCGTCGCTGACCTGCGCCGTGAGTGACAGAGTCTCACCGATGACCAGCATCTGCGTGTCGGGCGGCGTGACCGCTGCGATCACCGGTGCCACGGCATCGGTATCCAGCGGAGCGGGGTCCACACCATCGGGAGTGCCATCGCCGTCATGATCGGGGTTTGCCGGATCGGTTCCCAGTATCGACTCCTGGGGGTCGCCGAGACCATCCTGATCGGCGTCCGTATAGGCGAAGAAATTGACGATATCGGCCTGATCCTGCTCGGTGAGGTAGTCGAGCACCGCGCCCTCCGCCAGCAGCAGTTGCTCAGCGTTGCTCTGCGCACTGCTCATCGCCCCGTCCAGAATGCCCAGGTGCATGACGATACGCCGCTCGCCCGCCGGGACCGTGAAGCGATAGTTGACGTTCCAGTTGTTATCCGGACGTGCGGTCTGACTGTGCGGACCGACACTGCGGTTGGGACCGGCGAAGAGATGCCCCAGAATCGGCCGGGATGCATTGTTGAGGTCGCGGAAGATGACATAGTCGTCGGCGTCCGTCAGCAAGTCATCCCCGTCGGAAGTCGCCACTTCCAGGTTGGTGCCGTAGTATCGGGAATCGAGTTGGAGGTTGACTTCACGGGCCTGAGCCCCTGGATTATGGATCACCTCCAGGTATCGGATGAAGGCCCCGCCCACACTGGGCACAAAGACCCGGCGACTGACCCGCAGATCGCCAACGGCCATTGCCGAATAACGCAGTTCGCGGCCATCGGGACTGGTGGTCATTTCGTAATAGTTTTCGTATAAGGCGTTGGTGTATTCCTGGCCGTTGAGTCGCAGATCGAAAGCGAAGCTTGTTGCCGTCGAGGTCGATCCGCGCACATGACCATCCGAATCATCCACATACCAGGAACGCCCATTTTCATCGCGGAGATTCTGATCGTAACGAATGGAGGCGAGCTCATCCGCCCCATCCATGGCATCGCTGTCATCGGCAAACAGTTCATCCCCATCCCGACGGCCGCCACTGTCACTGTCCGCTTGTGCGGGGTTGGTAAGGTAATTCGCTATCTCCCAACGGTCGAGCAGCAAGTCGCCGTCCGTATCCTCATTCCGGGGATCGGTGCCCGCAGTGAATTCTTCCAGATTGGTAAGACCATCCTGGTCGGTGTCATCCGCGGCATCGACATCGGCCATGTCAAAGGTGATCTCGAAACCGTCATCCATACCATCGCCGTCACTGTCCGCCAGAATTGGATTGGTGGCATGGCTATAGACTTCCACGTTATCGTCCAGTCCATCGCCGTCGCTGTCGCTGTCGACCAACCGCGGATTGGTACCGAGCCCGATCTCCACATCGTCGGTCAGGCCGTCTCCATCCGAATCCGCTGAATTTGGATCGGAGGCATGAATATTGACCTCGTCACCATCGGAGAGGTTATCGCCATCACTGTCGTCGCTATTGGGGTTGGTGCCATTATTCTGTTCTTCAAGATTGCTCAGGCCATCCGCATCACCGTCCAGATCGGTCTCTCCAAGACCACTCTCCGAAGCCGGATTCAAACCGTAATTGACCTCAAAACCATCCAGCAACTGATCGCCGTCGCTATCGGTGTCGAAGGGATCAAGTCCGAGCGGCACCTCTTCCGCATCGTAGAGGCGATCGCCATCGCTGTCCGCGAGCAGATGGAAGTTGACCAGTTGCTGAGCTTCTTCAACAGTCAGTCCGTCAATATCAAAATTGGTGGCGTGCAGAGCCTCCACACGGGCTTGGGCAAGGGCGCGATTGTGATGCTGAACCACATAGTGCATCAGAACACGCCTTTCCCCGGCGGGCACAGTGACCTGGTAGTCCACGATATAGTCATCACTGCTGTAGAGACGAACAACGCCGGGAGTCACTCCACCATTTAAATCGCTCAGCAGCAAAGCGATTGCCGGTGTGCCGCAACCCTCGCAGTCATCATCGACAAGGAAGTAATCGGTTGCCTCGATGAAATTACCGTTGATGTCGCGTTCTATTGAGTCGCTGGATGTTGCGATCACCTGGGTCGCCCCA
>JAHXHU010000424.1 GCA_025656375.1 Candidatus Thiodiazotropha sp. (ex Ustalcina ferruginea)
GGACTTCTTCATTGTAGATTCTCCTTTTCGTAATCATAATTGGAAAATTCTACTTTTGAACCCCGTTATTTTTTGGGGGGATTACCAATCGGCCATCAACTTTTCGATTCAGGATATACTCTGAAGATGGATTCAGACCTGCGGACCAGCTTGGAGAGACGCTTGGGATCGGTGCATGCCCGATTGCGTCTCGGTATTGAAGAAGAGTCGTTACCCAGTGTTTTTGGTAAAGGGCTTAATTTTTTCCATCCTGAAAACTGGTATTCCAGTCATGGTTTGTTGCGCTCCTTGCTGAAGATCACTGGATTCTATTGGCGAGGACGTAGTAATACACTTAATTTTCGTGTTACTCGCAATCTGTTCGAAATACCGCACCTCCCACCTGATTTCGATGGCTTTACCCTGTTGCATCTCAGTGACCTACATACCGATATGCATCAACCTGCAACAGAAGCGTTGATCAGCAGAATCAGTGGCATGTCCTACGATGCTGTCATCTTAACCGGTGATTATCGTGCCAGGACATTTGGCGATATCGATGCCTCGATGGCGGGTATGCGTGCATTGTGTGATGAATTGAATCAGCCGATTTATGCCGTTCTAGGCAATCACGATACGATTAGGATGGTGCCTGAACTGGAATCAATGGGTATCCGGATATTACTCAACGAATCAATGGAAATGACACGGGGAAGTCAGACCATTCATCTGGCCGGTGTTGATGATGCGCACTACTATCGGGTCGATAATATTGAGAAGGCGGCAGAGGGGATTCCACAGGAGAAGGTATCGATACTTCTCTCACACACCCCGGAGATCTATCGCCAAGCGGCCCATACAGGATTTGATCTTTTCTTCTGTGGTCATACCCATGGTGGCCAGATCTGCTTGCCAGGAGGGTACCCGCTCACCCTGGATGCCCGTTGTCCCAGGCGTCTCGGTTTTGGTAATTGGCGACATGGTGAGATGCGAGGATATACCACAGCAGGAACGGGTACCTCGATTGTTGAGGTGCGCATCAACTGCCCACCGGAGATTGCGCTGCATACATTAGTGGTTAAAAATTGACGCTTACTTGAACCCACGGATTCAGGTATTAATAAGGCCGTCTACGGATGCCAAGTAGAAAGAGCAGTCGGGAGAGCAAGGGCACCACCACTAAAAAGGCCAATACTAGAAATAGTACACTCCACCAATCCAGGTCGAATACAGCAACACAGAACAGGAGTGGAAGTAATGATTCAGGAATCTGATCCAAGCCAATTGCCTGACTGCTTGGTGGCATGTTGAGTCGTCGTTTTATGAAGCTGGCAACAAGATCACCGAGCATGGCAACAGCGCCAATCATCGCTCCCCATTGCCAACCGATTGTTACAATATGGGCGATTGCCGAGGTCACTACCACTGCTGCAATCAGACCTCTAATTGTCTTGGATGGACCGAGAAGATAGCGACCTTTGGAAGTCAGATAACCACCATCCAGTGGCCAATTGAAACGGGTGCCAAAAAGACGTCTTGCCAGGATAGGTGCACCGTTCGCCACTACCAGGAGTAACAAAAGCTTTAACTCGATGGCCATTCCATTAACGGGTGACGACCTGACTCAGCTTGAGAAAATTTTCCAAGCGTAGCGATGTAATATCTCCCTTGGTCATGGCAGCTCGAATGGCACAGTCCGGTTCATGGGTATGAGTACAGTTGTGAAAACGACAGTGGCCAAGGAAGGGACGGAACTCTGCAAAACCCTGTTCCAGTTCCTGACGGGAGAGGTCGGTGAGACGGAAACTACGGACACCGGGTGAATCGATCAGATCTCCACCCTGAGGAAGGGCATAACAGGTTGCAGCCGATGTGGTGTGTCTACCGAGTCCCGTGGTTTCAGAAAGATTGCCTGTATCTACCTCATGATCTGGTAGCAAGGCATTGATCAGTGACGATTTTCCAACACCCGATTGTCCCACCAGAATACTTGTCTCTCCTTTTAGCCTTTCGATCAATGTATCAAGTCCATGTTCACTTTTGGCGCTGATGCCAATGACCGGGTAACCGATTGCTTTATAGGGAGCCATACGCTGTAAAAACTGTTGCTCTTCTTGACCTTGCAACAGGTCGGTTTTATTAATGGCAATCAGGGGTGGGATATGAATGGTCTCTGCTGTAATCAGGTATTGGTCCAACAGATAACCGCTGGGTTCAGGCTTTGGGGCGAGTACGATCACCAACTGCGAGATATTGGCCGCCAAGGGCTTATGTCGCCCACTATAGTCGGGACGACTGAGAACACTCTTTCTAGACATTAGAGCCGTGACAACACCTGTCTTATCGTCCACTGGTTGCCAGATTACCTGATCACCACAGACAGGATGACCAATGTTTTGGCGAGTCTGACAGCGAAACAGTCTCCCCTCCTTATCCACAATGCCTAAAGTAGCTCCATGGCGAATGATGAGTCGTCCTTCCTGAGAGGGATTATCAGCAGCTTCGGTGAGGGATTGATTGGCCTTTTTCTCAAGATGCTGCCGACGCTTCTCCTGAATGGCCTGGATACGGCTTTTCTGCTGAATTGTTAGACGACGTTTAGCCACGAAGTGAAAGGCTCAAGGGTTTTGATTGAATTTGTAATACTCCAGATTCAGGTAAGTTGCGGTATTGGCCACATCATCATCGAACCAGGTCAGCCCCAAGTTCTGCTCACAGAAGCGTACCTGCTTATGCAGTCCTGGAAGTGAGGTTACTCGTCTGTCTGTTCGAGTATAGACTTCGCTGCCGTGACATTTTACGCAGTGCTCATCATTCAGTTGTTTGCCTATTCCCGGATTGGCAGCTTGTGAAGAAGTTGCGGCCAAAATCAGTATCGTGGCCGGTATAACAGTCTTAATCATGTGGTATCTCCTTTAACCTGAGTTTTGATGAGAAATATGGGCAATGCGTACTGGAGCCGGTGGGTGGCTGTCATGAAACAGTGAATAGAGCGGGTCGGGCGTCAGTGTACTTGCATTGTCTTGATAGAGTTTGACCAGCGCTTGCACAAGAAACTCCCCATTTGTCTGGTTGATGGCGTAATCATCGGCTTGAAACTCGTAACGACGGGAGAGATAACTCCCTAATGGGGTGAAAAAAGTGGTGAATACCGGAATAGTGAGCATAAACAGCAGCAGGGCAGCTGAATTCGATGGATGGGTAATGCCCAGTCCGTCGTAGAACCAGGGCTGCTGGGATAGCCATCCAAGAAGCGCCATACCTACCAATGAGAGGAATCCCATCAGCACCATCTGTTTGATAATGTGTTTGTGGTGGAAGTGACCAAGTTCATGGGCCAGGACGGCTTCCATCTCATCAATACTCAGGGCCTCCAGCAGGGTGTCGAAAAAGACAATACGCTTACTTTTTCCAAAGCCAGTGAAGTAGGCATTGCCATGGCTTGATCGCTTCGAGCCATCCATGACAAAGATCCCGTCGCTGGTGAATCCACACCGTTGTAACAATCCTTGGATACGATCACGCATTTCACCCTCATCCAGTGGGGTAAAGGTATTGAAGAGTGGCGCGACAAAACGTGGGTAAGCCCAGCTCAAAGTCAGAGAGAAGCCCATCCAAACCGCCCATGCAGCTAGCCACCAGTAGCTGCCTGCACTCTCCATCAATTGCAGGATGACCCACAGTAAAGGGCCTCCCAGCAAAAGGGCAAGCAGGATACCGAGTAGGCGGTCTTTGAGGTACTGGATTGGGGTGATGCGGTTGAAACCGAATGCCGCTTCCATACGGAATGTACGATATAGGCTGAACGGAAGGTCAAGCAGACTGCTGATAAAGAAAAAGGAGAAGATAAATGCCATCCCAATGATGACTTCTCCCCAATCATAACCCCGCCAATAGCGATCCAACAGATCGAGTCCGCCTCCAAGTGTCCAGAAGAGCAGCAGGGCCACACCCAGAAAAATCTCTATAGTGGCGATTTTACCTTTGGCTTTGGTGTAATCGGCTGCTTTTTGATGATCGCTGAGGTCGACTTTATCACTGAATTCAAGGGGCACTTCCCCACGGTTTTTGGCGACATGGCCGAGGTGGCGTACTAGTAACCAGAACTGGAGAAGCGTGCCGAGTGCTAAGAATATAAGAAATAGTTGTGTAAAAAGAGGCATCAGTCGTCATTAAGGTCCGTTGTGTTATCACAGTTGAGTAAATAGTGTCCGTTCTGAATCAGTGAGTTTAGGCCAGTTCGCTTCCAAGGATACAGTCTCCGCTGGGTTCCTGCTAGAATCCGGCGGTCATGCTAAACCCGTCACTTAACAAGGATAACAAGATGCCTGTTGATGCCTCTAATCTAATTTGGATCGACCTGGAAATGACCGGGCTTGATACACAGAAGGATGAGATCATTGAGATCGCGACTATTGTAACCGATGCCAGACTGAATATCCTTGCTGAAGGACCGGTGATTGCAATTCATCAATCCCAGCAGAGACTGGATGCGATGGATGCATGGAATCAGCGTCAGCATGGCGGTTCCGGACTGCTTGACCGGGTTAAGGGGAGTGACTATAACGAGGCCAGTGCAGAAGCCGAGACACTCGATTTTCTTGAAAAATATATTCCTGCCGGTGCATCCCCTATGTGCGGCAACAGTATTTGCCAGGATAGACGCTTTCTGGCCAGGACCATGCCAAAGCTTGAGGTCTTCTTCCATTATCGAAATCTGGATGTCAGCACCCTGAAAGAACTCGTCAATCGATGGGCACCCTCACTGAGTGAAGGATTTAGTAAGGAGGGTAAGCATCTGGCACTGGATGATATTAAGGATTCCATTGACGAATTACGCTACTATCGAGACCACTTTCTACGTTTGCCTTGATGGTGTACCAGGGCCCAGCTGACATGTTCAACCAGGAGTGCCGAATCATGGTTCAATCGGTTACGCAGTGAGGTGATAACCTCAGCAGTGGTCTGCGCATTTCCTAATGCTACCGCAATATTTCTCAGCCAGCGCAGATGACCTAAGCGGCGGATTGCCGAACCTTCAGTGCTTTTCAGGAATGTGGTCTCGTCCCAGTCGAATAGACGTACCAGGGTGGAGCTGTCGAGGGATGCGCGAGGGAGAAAGTCGTTTTCTTTCGTGAGTTGGGCAAAACGGTTCCATGGACAGACCTGCATACAGTCATTACAGCCAAAAATTCGGTTACCAATGGCAGTTCTAAGATGCCTGGGAATTGAGCCTTGCAGTTCGATGGTCAGATAGGAGATGCAACGTCTCGCATCCAACTGATAGGGAGCGATGATGGCCTGGGTTGGGCAGCTGCTGATACAGACTTCACAGTCACCGCAGTGTTGCTTGGCAGGTTGATCACAAATCAATGGAATATTGGTGTAGATCTCACCAAGAAAAAACCAGGAACTTGCCTCTTTAGCGATAAGATTTGTGTGTTTCCCAATCCAACCCAGTCCAGCCTTATGTGCCAACGGTTTTTCCATAACCGGCGCTGAATCCACATAAACTCTGTAATGGGCCGCAGGTACAGCTTGCTTGATCCGATCAGCCAGTTTTTGAAGCCTTTTCCGCAACAATTTATGGTAGTCACGTCCGAGGGCATAGCGTGCGATGAATCCCTGTTGTGGGTCATGCAATACCTGTTCGGCCTTTTCTAACGGCTCCGGCAGGTAGTCCATTCTCACTGAAATGATCCGTGAGGTGCCAGGTTCCAGTTCCGATGGACGGCAGCGCTTGGTGCCGTGCTTTGCCATGTAGTTCATTTCGCCATGGAAGCCTTTTTCCAGCCATTCCATAAGATTTGCCTCAGCACCGGTTAGATCCGTATCGGTGATGCCGATTCCATTTAATCCCAGCCCTCGTCCCCAATCCTTTATCCGTTCGGTTAAAGTCAATAATTCAGCATGATTGAGTTTCTGATTCATAATTAACCACTATATCTCAGTCATCAATGTGAGTCTTTTAAGGCTGTCAAAAAGGTGAAGATGCAAAATGTTCACAGGCTTTATTGGGGTGGCACTTTGAACCATCATTGGGAACACGGTATTGTTGGGTTGTTTTTTTTATGAGAACGGACTGATGCGCGTAATGCCGTATACCGACGAACTGCCCTATGCCCTCTATCGGGCCGGGCAGGTACGCGAGTTCGATCGAATTGCCATAGAGGAGTTCGCCATTCCAGGGGATGAGTTGATGGAACGTGCCGGTAGCCGCGCATTCCAGTGCATGCTAGATCATTGGCCGGATCTATCTGAGGTTCTGGTGGTTTGCGGGATGGGCAATAATGGTGGTGATGGCTATGTCATTGCCAGGTTGGCGAGAGAGGCCGGCCTCCAGGTGCGGGTATTACAACTCGGGGATGTGCATCAACTCAAGGGGGGTGCGCTAACAATGGCCAAGACCTGGTCAGCTTTAGGCCAAAAGATAGAGCCCTTTGAAGGGGTGACAGGAACGCCCGGCCTGATTGTCGATGCCATCCTTGGCACTGGAATAGAACGTGAAGTCGTCGGCCGATGGGCATCAGCCATAGAACAGATCAATCGTCATCAGGCCCCGGTATTTGCCGTCGATATCCCATCGGGACTTCATGCTGACAGTGGACGTATCATGGGTTGTGCCATAGAAGCCGACGTGACCATCAGTTTTATCGGCCTCAAACAAGGGATGTTTACCGGACGTGGCCCTGATTGTTGTGGAGAGGTCACATTCGATGCGTTAGATGTTCCGGCACGTATCTATGCGCGACAAAGAGTTGCAGCCAGGCGTATCGATTGGCAAAAGAGGTCCCACCTGGTCTCTCCAAGACAGCGTAGCGCACACAAGGGCGATTTTGGTCATCTGCTTGTGGTGGCAGGTGATCAAGGGTATTCAGGAGCAGCGCGACTTGCTGCTGAGGGGGCTGCCAGGAGTGGCGTTGGACTGGTGACTCTCGCGACCCATCCGGACCATGCACCTTTCATCAACCAGGGGTGCCCTGAATTAATGGTCAATGGGGTGACTGACAGGGAGGACCTGCTCAGGCTGCAGAAACGTGCAAACTGTTTAGTCCTGGGACCGGGTTTGGGTCGTTCTGATTGGGGACAACAGGTCTATCGCTCTTCACTTGAGTGTAGTTTACCTGTTGTTTTGGATGCGGATGCCCTGTATTGGCTGGCTGAATATCCGATGCATCGAGAAAACTGGGTGCTGACCCCCCATCCCGGTGAGGCTTCCAGACTTCTGGGTTGTGACACGCAAATGGTTCAAAATGACAGATTCGCCGCATGTGAAGAGCTACAGCTTCGATTTGGTGGGGTGGTGGTGCTAAAAGGTGCTGGCAGCCTGATTAGTGACGGTGCCGGCCATCCGCCTGCATTGTGCAGCGATGGTAATCCCGGTATGGCTACAGGGGGTAGTGGCGATGTCTTAAGCGGAATTATCGGGGCTTCGATTGCTCAAGGTTATTCACTTCGCGATGCAGCCGAACTAGGAGTCTGTCTGCATGCGGCAGCAGGCGATAGGGCGGCAATCAAGGGTGAAATCGGCCTGTTGGCCGGTGATCTGTTACCTGAATTACGGACCCTTCTAAACCTGGAGGGCAGTGGTGTTTGAGATCGAAGTGGAGGGTGAAGCCGGACAAGAGGCTATTGGTAGG
This sequence comes from Candidatus Thiodiazotropha sp. (ex Ustalcina ferruginea), assembly GCA_025656375.1. Taxonomy (GTDB): domain Bacteria; phylum Pseudomonadota; class Gammaproteobacteria; order Chromatiales; family Chromatiaceae; genus Thiodiazotropha. Next base: position 7,620 of record JAHXHU010000424.1, read on the forward strand.
CGATTGGCACTGAACTGTGTCCCGCCTTGCATTGTCTACCTCGAAGGTGATCTTGGCGCAGGTAAGACCACCCTAGCCAGAGGCTTCCTGAGGCAACTTGGTTATCAGGGAAGGGTAAAAAGTCCAACTTACACACTGCTTGAACCCTATGAGCTGGATGCTCTTTCCTGTTATCATTTCGACCTCTACCGCTTGGCGGATCCTGAGGAGCTGGAATATCTTGGGATAGAAGATTTGCTGGATTCTGATGCAATTTTACTGATTGAGTGGCCGGAGAGGGGTGAGGGGTTATTACCACCCGCAGATCTCAAAGTTCGGATTTCTCATCAGGGCCAGGGGCGGGTGCTGATTTTCTCAGCAGAGAGTGAGCAAGGAGCCAAAAGTTACGAGGCACTACAAGGAGATCTAGCAAAAGGTTAATTATTTTTAAAGAAAATCGGCCTATCCTACAGAAAACCTTGGAAAAATATTTATCACATGCTATTTTTAGAGTGAATTTCTTATATTCATCAGGTCATTGGGAAATGAGGAAAAACCTCGTACTGTTACTTCTGGCGCTGCTCAGCAGCTTCCCCCTCTATGCAAAACAGTCGGAAGTCACTGGACTGCGTATCTGGTCTGCCCCTGATCATGTCAGATTGGTATTCGATGCGAATGCCCAGATAACACATAAAATTTTCACCCTGCAGGCTCCTAATCGACTGGTACTCGATCTAGACAATACTGCTTTGACCAAACATCTGCCTGACCCCACAAAAGAGAACAAAATTATCAGAGGAATGCGTTCAGCATCACGTAACAAGCGTGACATGCGGGTGGTGTTTGACCTGAACAGTGCAGTGAAACCCAAGAGCTTCTTACTCAAACCCAATCGAGAGTATGGGCATAGATTGGTTATCGATCTCTACGATGACAAGCGTCCTGCCAGTCGGCGTAATAAGCCGGTTAAGACTGCGAAGGCTGTGGGACAGCGGGATGTTGTGATAGCTGTCGATCCAGGACATGGAGGAGAAGATCCTGGTGCGCGCGGGCGTAAAGGTACATACGAAAAGGATGTCGTGCTCGCAATTGGCAGGAAACTGGCTGCGATGATCAATAAGCAAAAGGGTATGCGCGCTGTATTGATTCGTGATGGTGACTACTATCTTGGATTGCGTAAGCGGATTGCAAAAGCAAGAGAGCATCAGGCCGATCTGTTTGTGTCGATCCATGCTGATGCCTTCCGTGATTCCCGGGTGCGGGGTTCCTCCGTGTATACGCTCTCACGTAGCGGGGCTTCAAATGAGGCTGCACGTTGGTTGGCTGAACGGGAAAATAGTGCTGACTTGGTGGGAGGCGTCTCTTTGGAAGATAAAGATGACATGCTTGCTTCAGTGCTACTGGATCTCTCCCAAATCGGTACCCTGCAAGCCAGCTCAGTGGCAGCAAGCCGGGTTCTGTCTCAGCTCAAGGGTTTGGGCAAAACCCATAAGCGCAAGGTGCAACAAGCCGGGTTTGTGGTCTTGAAATCACCCGATATTCCATCCATGTTGGTGGAGACCGCCTTTATCTCCAATCCAGATGAGGAGCGGCGCCTGAGGGATACAGGACATCAGAAAAAAGTAGCCAAGGCCTTGATGAAAGGCATTCGGGCCTACTTCAAGTTTCAGCCCCCTCCTTGCAGTTGGCTGGCAGCCGTTCAAGCCGCGAAAGCCCCTCGTAAACATGTCATCTCTTCAGGAGATACCCTGATCGCCATAGCTAACCGCTATCAAATCAGTATCAATCGCCTGCGTAATGCCAATGAATTGAAGGGCGACAGCATCCGTATTGGGCAGGTCCTGCAGATACCGGGCGGTTGATCGCGGCTCACTTCTCTTGTTTGTTGATTTCCGAGCTAAGTTACCTGGTGATGGACGGCCCGGTACCTTCATGAGTGACACAATATCCCCGCATCTTTTTTCACCCAATCGATCTGTTATTCATAACCTCATACCATCGGTTTTAAGAAACTCCAGCCATTTAGTGCCCCTCCCGAGACACCGAAAAAACGTAACGCCACGGTCGCCATGAAACGCAAAGGATAGATAGATTTTCTATAAATCGATCTTTTAGCTTTGCGTTATAATGATCAGCTTCTGAACGCATTCTGAACGGACACTCACTTAAATATGCCTATACGCACTTTATCACCTCAACTGATCAACCAGATCGCGGCCGGCGAGGTGGTAGAGCGTCCGGCCTCGGTGGTTAAGGAACTGGTCGAGAATAGTCTCGATGCGGGTGCACGACGCATCGAAATCGAAATAGAGCAGGGTGGGATTAAGCTCATCAGAGTGCGAGATGATGGCGTTGGAATCGCAAAGCATGAGTTGGCTATGGCGCTGTCACGTCACGCCACCAGCAAGGTCAGTCAATTCAAAGATCTCGAGTCACTGCAAAGTATGGGGTTTCGCGGTGAAGCACTACCGAGTATCAGCTCGGTCTCCAGACTCAGATTGATCTCACATCACCAGGAGGCACAGGAAGCCAGGGAGATAACGGGTGATGGCACTGACACGACATTTCAGGCAAAACCTGCAGCTCATCCACAAGGCACCAGTGTTGAGATTCGTGATCTTTTCTTCAATACGCCGGCCAGGCGTAAATTTCTACGTACGGAAAAGACAGAATTCAATCATATTAACTCGCTGATTCAACGCCTGGCATTGGTGCGATTTGATGTCGGATTTACGCTGCAGCACAATCGCCGTCCGTTATTCTCGCTGCCACCCTGTGATGACCGGATTGAGAGAGAGGGACGGATTGTCCAGTTGCTGGGAGCAACTTTTCTTGATCAGGCACTCACAGTCGACGAGCAGGCGGGAGATCTGTCGCTGAGCGGTTGGGTGGCAAGACCCAGTTTCTCTCGCTCACAAGCCGATATGCAGTATTTCTATGTCAATAGACGCATGGTGAGGGATAAACTGGTGACACACGCCGTCAGGCAGGGTTATCAGGATGTGCTCTATCATGGACGTCATCCTGCCTATGTGCTCTTTCTCGGAATGGATCCGCGCAAGGTGGATGTCAATGTCCACCCAACAAAACATGAAGTACGCTTTCGAGATTCCCGATCAGTCCATGATTTCATCTATAGGGGGCTTCACCATGTATTGGCGGAGACACGTCCCCAAGCTGTTAGTGAATCAGTTGAACCAGTAGGGCTCAATAAGGAAATTACAACCAGTCAGTCTGAACAACAGAGTGGCTACCAAGTGCCAAGACAGCAGGGAATCGGCTGGCGGCTGGCTGAACGTCCGGTCGCGTACCGGGCTGGATTTGCTGCGCAACAACCGGTCGGTATGCCGATAGAAACGCCACAGGCTGAGGAGATACCACCACTTGGCTTTGCATTGGCACAATTGCACGGTATCTATATTCTGGCTCAGAATCAGGCAGGCCTGGTGTTGGTTGATATGCATGCAGCCCATGAGCGTATTACCTATGAACGTTTTAAACAGACCCATCATGGCAGCGGCATAACTAGCCAACCTCTGCTGGTGCCAGTGAGGGTTGCAGTCAGCTCGTCAGAAGCAGACCTGGTTGAAGCGTTTCAGTCATTCTTGAATCAGATTGGCATTGAGGTCAGTCGATTGGGACACGACACCCTGGCGATTAGGTCAATTCCAGCCCTCCTGCAGGGCGCAGATGCAGAGAAACTCTTGCGTGATCTACTCTCTGATCTCGCAGAGCACGGCCAGACGAAACGTTTGCAGGATGAGATCGACAAAGTGTTGGCCACTATGGCCTGCCACACTTCAGTAAGGGCAAATCGACGTCTGGGAATAGATGAGATGAACGCCTTACTGCGTGATATGGAGAGGACCGAACGCGCAGATCAGTGCAATCATGGCAGACCCACTTGGGTGCAATTATCAGTGGCTGAGCTCGATCGACTTTTTTTGAGGGGGCGCTGAGGTGACAACGAATCACCTCGTAAATGGGCTGCCACCAGCACTATTCCTGATGGGTCCGACAGCTTCAGGTAAGACTGAACTGGCTGTGGAACTGGTTCAACAGCTGCCATTGGAGATCATCAGTGTCGACTCGGCGCTGATATACCGGGGAATGGACATAGGCACGGCTAAACCTGATCAGGATACCCTGCGGATTGCCCCGCATCGGCTAATTGATATCAGAGACCCGGCTGAGAGTTACTCGGCAGCTGCTTTTCGTGATGATGCCCTGGCAGAAATGGCCACTATCACCAAAGCAGGTAGAGTGCCGCTGTTGGTCGGAGGTACCATGCTCTATTTCAAGGCACTGGAACAGGGATTATCAGATCTTCCTGAGGCCGATCCTGTCATCAGAGCTAGATTGGAGGGTGAGCAATCCCGTCTGGGACTAACCCGACTTCACGAACGTCTATTGCAACTCGACCCTATCGCGGGAAATCGTATCCATGCCAACGATCCTCAACGGACAATACGCGCTTTGGAGGTGATTGAGATTACCGGTAAAACGATGAGTGAACTTCAACAGGGGAATGCAGGTCATAATTTTCCATACCAAGTATTAAAATTAGTTCGAGCACCACAAGATCGTGCCTTGTTACATGCCCGAATCGAGCAGCGATTTCATAAGATGTTGGATCAGGGGTTGGAACAGGAGGTCAAAGGATTGATCAAAAGGGGAGATCTTTCGCCGTCCATGCCCTCGATGCGGGCGGTAGGATATCGTCAGATGCTCAGCTATTTGTTGGGGCAGCTGTCTCGCGATGAGATGACCGAAAGGGGTATTATTGCCACACGGCAGCTGGCCAAACGCCAATTCACCTGGTTACGAGGTGACAAGGCATGTAGTTGGCTGGAGGAAGAGGGCGATGTGCTGGAGCAAGCGCTACAGCTGATTTCCAGTCGGTTTCCCTGTCTGATATAGCCACACATGGGAGGTTTTTAGTAGCATGGATAGGGTTTTACTGTGACTAGCTATTGATATTTTGAATACATGGGGAAAAACATTCTGCTACACTTTCGCCTGTGGAGTAATTTTACTACCGTCGGCAGCATTTCGCCCTTGATATCACCGCTTACAATACAAACACAATAAGGAGAACCTCCATGTCTAAAGGGCAGAGTCTACAAGACCCTTTTCTGAATGCACTGAGGAAGGAACGCGTGCCAGTCTCAATTTTTCTCGTTAATGGTATTAAACTGCAGGGGCAAATCGAGTCCTTCGACCAGTTTGTCGTGCTTTTGAAAAACAGTGTCAGTCAGATGGTCTATAAGCATGCAATTTCAACTGTGGTACCTGCGCGGAATGTTCGCATCCAGCATGCCACCAATGGCCAAACTGAAGAACCCGAACAGTCGGGAATCGGTAATTTCTAGGCCTTCACACACTATTCAGTATCGGACGCATCTCAGGTTGGGGTGCGCTCGGTAGAGCATGCTGATTACTCCCTATCCTTTGACTCAATTTCAACATGTTTGAACGTCCCAAAGCGGGTGAACGCGCCGTACTGGTCCATATTGACCTGAACGGGCCAAGTGACCCCGATGAGATTAATGAATTTCGTGATTTAGCGGTATCAGCCGGTGCAGAAATTGTACAGTTTGTTCCGGGAAGTCGTCAGCAACCCGATCCAAAACTCTTTATCGGACGAGGTAAGGCGGAAGAGGTCAAGCAGATCGTCTCGGCAGAATGTGCAGATTTGGTGATCTTTAACCATACCCTGTCTCCCAGCCAGGAGCGAAATCTGGAAAGAGAGTTTGCTTGTCGGGTAGTGGATCGGACTGGGCTGATATTGGATATATTCTGTCAAAGAGCACGATCCTTTGAAGGTAAGCTCCAAGTAGAATTGGCCCAGTTACAGCATCTCTCGACACGACTCGTCAGAGGTTGGACCCATCTGGAGAGGCAGAAGGGTGGTATCGGCCTACGTGGACCGGGTGAGACACAACTGGAAAGTGATCGACGTCTGTTGAATCAGCGTATCAACCGGATTAAGCGGCGTTTGAAACGGGGTGATTCTCAGCGCGAACAGGGTCGACGAGGACGAGAGCTGGCTGATATCCCTACCGTTTCTCTGGTTGGTTATACCAATGCGGGTAAATCGACCCTTTTCAATAAGCTTGTGGGCTCCAGTGTCTATGCAGCAGATCAGCTTTTTGCCACATTGGACCCAACTTTGAGAAGACTGGACCTTAAAGGGGAAGGGGCTGTCGTGCTGGCCGATACTGTCGGATTCATCAGTCATTTACCTCACGATCTTGTGGCTGCATTCAAATCGACCTTGAAGGAGACCACAGATGCATCTCTATTGCTGCATGTGGTCGATGCGTCCAGTCATCAGCGTGCTACATGTATTGCAGAGGTCAATGATGTACTGCATCAAATTGGTGCTGAAAGGACCCATCAAATAGAGGTCTTCAATAAAACAGATTTGCTTGACGATTTTGAGCCTAGAATCGACCGGGATGAAAATGGTCATGTGATTCGAATTTGGCTCTCTGCTATCACAGGTGATGGGACTGAGTTTTTGATGGAGGCACTGGCTGAGTTTTTCCGCCAAAATCATGTGCAGCAACGTTTACGCCTGAACCCCAGCGATGGCCGATTGCATGCATTACTATTTGAGCGGGGCTCGGTGCTCAATGAAGCGAGCACAGACGAGGGAGGTTGGGAAATGGATGTTGATATGTCCGAACGAGAGTTCCTGAGACTATTAAAGGAAGAGCCTATCCTGCAGAGTTGTATTCTCGAGTAAGCCTACCTGATGTCTCCAAGGTAGCTCCTGTAGGCTAGTAAAAAAACTTTTCCTCTTATGTGACATGCCAAAGAATCTATGACGAGGTACACTAGAACCTTACAGGCTGTTAGAATGCCGCCTGTGTAGGTTGAGATGAACGGCGTATAGCCTTGTATGAATCAGATGGGGGGATTGAAAGATGATTAATCAGCCCCATATCCGAATTTCGGTTGTCTGAATTGTAACAGACGAAACCAGTAACTAAGTTGGAGTGTTCAATGGCCTGGAATGAACCGGGTGGAAACGGTAAAGATCCCTGGAGTGGCAAGGGCGGAGATCAGGGACCACCTGACCTGGACGAAGTGGTTAAGAAGCTTCAGGATAAATTTGGTGGCATCTTCGGTGGTGGTAAGCCTTCCCGAGGTGATGGCTCGATTGGAGGCAGCTCAGGGCCTGGCTCTAAGTCTATAGGTGTGATATTCGCTATTGCTCTGGTTGTATGGATAGCCAGCGGTATCTATATTATCGAGCCTGCTGAGCGTGGCGTGATATTGCGTTTTGGTGCCTATTCCGAGACCACTCAACCCGGCCCCCACTGGCATATCCCGTTTCCTTTCGAAAAGGTGTTTCCAGTCAATGTTGACCAGTTGTCCTCATTTCGTCACACCGCGAAGATGCTGACCCGTGATGAGAATATCGTGGATGTGGAATTCACCATTCAATCCCGTATCCTGGATGCAGCCGACTACCTTTTTCAGGATCGAGATCCCGACAAGACAATGCGCGATGCGACTGAAACGACAGTGCGTGAGATCATTGGCAAGAGCGATCTGGACTTTATCCTCACCCAGGGTCGTGGTGCCATTGCAGTCAGTATCAAAAGTGGTGCCCAGGGTCTGATCGATACTTACAAGACAGGTCTCATTATTACCAGTGTGAACATGCAACCCGCCAAGCCGCCTGAACAGGTCAAGAGTGCCTTCGATGACGCCATCAAGGCGCGTGAGGATAAGGAGAAGCTGGAAAACCAGGCTGAAGCCTACGCCAATGAAGTGGTGCCGCAGGCACGGGGTGAGGCTGCCCGTCGAACAGCAAATGCCAATGCCTACCGGGATCGTGTGATTGCCGAGGCTGAAGGTGACGTCAGCCGTTTTCTGGCGGTTCTCAAAGAGTATCAACTCGCTCCTGAAGTGACTCGAGAACGTCTTTACCTGGATGCCATCGAATCCATGCTAGCCCAGACAAGCAAGGTGATGCTCGATACAGAGGAAGGCAATAGCCTCATGTATTTACCACTCGATAAGTTGATACAGAGTGCTGAGCAGGTGAAAGACTCCAGCCAACAGTCGTTTTCATCGAAGGAAGGTGCACGTAACCAGACCAACACTGGCAATTTACGTAATGTTGACCGCTCAAGGGGGGTACGCTGATGAAAACATCCAAATTGCTGATCCCCATAGTCGCTATCGCTGCAGTGATTATTTATTCGGCAGCTTTTGTCGTCAACCAGTGGGAAGTGGCTTTGAAGCTGCGTCTGGGTGAGATAGTCGCTACCGACTATACGCCAGGACTCCACTGGATGGTGCCGGTGTTAAACAATGTTAAGACTTTTGATGCTCGAATTCAGACCATGGATGCCCGTCCAGAGCGCTTTCTTACAGCGGAGAAGAAGGACGTTATCGTCGATTACTTCGCCAAGTGGCGGATTGCTGATGTAGCCCAGTATTTTCGCTCCACCGGTGGCAACCCTGATAAGACAACCCGTCTGCTGCAAGAGCGTATTAACACCAGCCTGCGTGATGAGTTTGGTAAGCGTACAGTGAAAGAGGTTGTCTCTGGTGAACGAACCGAAATAATGGATAAACTGACCAAGGATTCCGATGCCAACGCTGCGGAGCTGGGGGTGGAAATCCTCGATGTGCGTGTCAAGCAGATCGACCTGCCACCTGAGGTGAGCGAGTCTGTTTACCAGCGTATGCGTGCCGAACGCGAGCGTGTTGCCAGAGACCTGCGAGCCAAGGGTGCTGAGGCTGCAGAGAGGATTCGGGCCAATGCGGATCGTGAACGTGTGGTCATTGTGGCTGATGCCTACCGCGAGGCGGAAAAGCTGAGAGGTGAGGGTGATGGAAAGGCGGCAGAAACCTATGCTGGCGCTTATAAGCAGGACAGTGAGTTCTACTCCTTTTACCGGAGTCTGAATGCCTATAAGAACAGTTTCCAGAACCGGTCTGATGTGATGGTGCTACAGCCCGATTCCGATTTTTTTCGTTATTTAAAAAATCGTACGGGTCAATAGCGGCCATCAATTATCCGTCCGGATGTCACCGTCAGTAACGGACATGCTCTGGGAAATGCAGAGAACGCAAAGTTGATGCTTAAGTAAGATGACAGGCTTTGCGCTCTCTGCGAGATAATTCGATCATTTTTGACTGTTATTTAAGCAAGTAGGGTCAGTTAATGGGCTGTGCCGATAGACAAGAGGTGCTTGCTCTGGGAAAATGACCGGCGGTCCAGGCGGGCCGCATGCTCTGGACCGGGATGATCCCCGGTTTTTTTATGGGGAATGCGCTGATGTGGCATGATTTGCTGGTGGCCTTGGCCTTGCTGTTGGTGATTGAAGGCATATGGCCCTTCCTCAGCCCCAACAGCATGCGGGAAGTCTTACTGATGATCGCTCAGCATGACAACCGCTCAATGAGAATCAGCGGTCTGGTCAGCATGGTTACCGGAGTAATCCTGCTCTATCTTGTGAATTGATTGTGGCTAAGATGGAAAATGAACGTTGGATTTTGCCTGACGGCATCGATGAAGTGCTCCCTCCTGAAGCGGGTGAAATTGAACGAAAACGCCGTGAACTGCTAGACCTCTATAGTAGTTGGGGTTATGAGTTTGTCATTCCGCCATTTGTAGAATTTCTCGACTCCCTATTGACGGGAACAGGCAGTGACCTGGATCTGAATACCTTCAAGCTGACTGACCAATTGACAGGTCGCATGATGGGTGTGCGCGCAGATATTACACCACAGGCAGCGCGTATCGATGCACACCACAATCGCTCCCAGAGTCCTACTCGTCTTTGTTACCTCGGTACCGTGTTACATACACGATCTGACGGCTTTGCCGGTACCCGTAGTCCATTGCAAATCGGTGCAGAGCTGTATGGTCACAGCGGTGTAGAGAGTGATATCGAAATTCTGCGCCTGATGATGGAGACATTGAAGAAAACCGGTGTCCAGGATGTCTATCTCGATCTGGGGCATGTGGGTATCTTTAAGGGATTGGCAGAACAGACCGGTCTTAATAAACAGCAGGAAACTGAGCTTTTCAATGCCTTGCAGCGCAAGGCTATGCCAGAGATTGAGGCACTCCTAGACTCCTTTTCAATTGCACCCCAGCATGCAGATATGCTCGCTGGCCTGGGCGAATTGAGTGGTGACGATGCCTTGCTGCAGGCAAGGGATTTAATGAAGGATGCCTCTCCACCGGTCAGGCAGGCACTGGATTATCTACAGAAGATGGCTGACCTGATTGCCATCTGGCTCCCCGATGTCCCCGTCCATTTCGATCTTGCTGAACTTCGGGGATATCACTTCCATACCGGCGTTGTTTTTGCAGCATTCGTCCCCGGTAGTGGCAAGGAGATCGCCAGAGGGGGTAGATATGATGCGATTGGGCATGTTTTTGGCCGGTCGAGGCCGGCTACTGGTTTCAGTAGTGATCTAAAAACCCTTATTCGGATAGCACAACCGGTGGTAGAGCAAGGTGAAGTGCTGACTGCCATCTTCGCTCCCTGGTCAGACGATGCTCGTCTACAGCAAGAGGTAGCACGATTGCGGGCTGATGGACGAAGGGTTATCTGCGCTCTGCCTGGACAGCATGGAGAGGCCAAGGAGATGGGGTGTGATCAGCGGCTGGTGTTGAAGGCCGATCAGTGGCAGTTGATTTCTGTTTGATTCTGTAAGGAATTCTGCAAAAAACACTAACTTTGTTGCAATACAATTCCGGCATCAGCTGGATATAACGATTTGAGAGAACCATGGGCAAGAATGTCGTAATAATCGGAACACAGTGGGGAGACGAAGGAAAAGGCAAGGTCGTTGACCTGCTGACTGACAAAGCATCTGCCGTGGTTAGATTCCAGGGAGGTCACAATGCCGGCCATACGCTGGTCATCGATGGAAAGCAGACAGTACTGCATTTGATTCCTTCTGGTGTGTTACGAGAGGGTGTGCGCTGCCTGATAGGCAATGGCGTGGTGCTGGCACCGGATCCCCTGTTGGAGGAGATCGAAATGCTGGAAAAGGGTGGTGTACCTGCATCCAGTCGGATGGGGATCTCCGAATCCTGTCCGCTGATCCTGCCCTATCACATTGCACTTGATGCTGCCCGTGAAAAGGCGCGTGGTAAAAAGGCCATTGGTACCACCGGACGTGGTATCGGTCCGGCATACGAGGACAAGATTTCCCGTCGCGGTATCCGTTTGGGAGAGATATTTGACCAAGTGCGCATCGCTGAACGTCTACGTGAGGTGATGGATTACCATAATTTTGCTCTCAAGCACCTGTTTGAGTATGGCGAGGTTGACTATCAACAGGTCCTAGATCAACTGCTCGAACAGGCACAACGCCTGCAGCCGATGGTTGAAGATGTTACCGGTACCCTTCACCAGTTACGCCGAGAGGGCAAGCATGTGATGTTCGAAGGTGCACAGGGAGCACTGCTCGATATCGATCATGGTACCTATCCCTACGTCACCTCATCCAATACAACCGCGGGTGGAGCGGCTACCGGTACAGGCGTCGGTCCGCGCTATATTGACTATGTGCTGGGAATCGTAAAGGCTTACACAACCCGTGTTGGCGCTGGTCCGTTTCCTACTGAGCTGTTTGATGAAGACGGTGATCATCTGGGCACAAAAGGACATGAATTTGGAGCAACTACTGGTCGAAAACGCCGATGTGGCTGGCTGGATATTGTGGCATTACGTCGCTCACTTGAGATCAACAGTGTCAGCGGGATCTGTATCACCAAACTCGATGTGCTCGATGGCATGGAAAAGATAAAGATCTGTGTAGCCTATAAACTGAATGGCCAGGAAGTGACCTCGCCCCCCTCCGGTGCTGAACGCTTCGAGAAGTGTGAGCCGGTATACATCGAAATGGCTGGTTGGCAGGAGTCTACTGTCGGCATGACCGAGTTTGATCACTTACCTCAAACGGCAAAAGAGTACCTGGCCAAGATCGAAGCGCTATGCGAGACGCCCATCGATATCGTTTCCACCGGTCCTGACAGAACCGAAACTATTATTCGTCGGCACCCCTTTGATAATGACTAACCAGAATGTAAGTAACTATTGACGATCCGCATTCAGCGCCTGCCCTATCATACCGATAGTGCAGACTTGTTTGAGACGATACGGCACCTGGATTGGCCAGTATTTCTCGACAGTGGCCGGCCTATGGTGAGCCAGGGTAGATATGACATCCTCTCGGCATCGCCTTATCTAACGTTGACTACACAGGGAAGGAAGACTGAGGTATGGGATCGAAACAGTCATCTGTTATCGGATCAGGACCCTTTGGATCTACTCAGGGGTTACCTGCAATCAGCTGATATACAAGAGCATCCAGAGGTGCCATTTGTCGGGGGTGCAATAGGTTTTTTTTCCTATGACCTTGCCCGTCGATGGATGCGTCTGCCTGCCTTGGATGCTGACAAAGAAAAACTTCCACAGATGGCTGTTGCTCTTTACGACTGGGCCTTGGTGGTTGATCACGAGTTGCGTAAAAGCTGGTTGATTAGCCAAGGCAAAGACCCCAGGACCAAGCAGGCCTGGTCTGTCCTGGTGAAGGGTTTTTCCAACCCGCTTAGCCAGCAAATGGCTTCTTTTAAACTGACCTCCCCAATTAAAAGTAATCTGACTCGTAAGGAGTATGCTCAACGATTTGCCAGGATTCAGCACTATATTCGTGAAGGTGATTGCTATCAGGTGAATTTCGCCCAATGGTTCAGCGCTACAGCCGAAGGCGATCCTTGGGCGCTCTATCGACAGCTACGGCAAGCTAATCCAGCCCCTTTCAGTGCTTTTTTAGACTATCCATTTGCGTCAATTCTCAGCTCCTCCCCGGAACGATTTTTAGAACTGCGGCATGGCAGGGTGGAAACTCGCCCGATTAAGGGTACCCGACCACGCAGTGAAGACCCGGATGAGGACAGACAGTTACGTGCAAATCTGGCAAACAGTGAGAAGGATAGGGCCGAAAATCTGATGATTGTCGATCTGTTGCGCAATGACCTTGGGCGGGTCTGCAAGACGGGCAGTGTGAAGGTGCCTGCTCTTTTTGAGGTGGAATCTTTCGCCCAAGTGCACCATCTTGTAAGTACCATATCGGGTGAAATGGATACCGGTCAGGATGCCTCGGATCTATTGCGTGCCTGCTTCCCTGGGGGTTCAATCACAGGAGCGCCAAAACTACGTGCAATGGAGATCATCGATGAACTGGAGGAGACCCGGCGTGGACTCTATTGCGGCAGCATCGCTTATATAGGGATGGATGGTTCAATGGACAGTAATATCGCTATTCGAAGCTTGGTTATACAGGGCCAGGATCTCGAATTCTGGGCCGGTGGTGGTATCGTGGCCGATTCCGGTGAAGAGGCTGAATTTCAGGAAACCCTGGATAAGGCGTCAGCCATTTTCATGGCATTGGGTGTTGAACCGCCATCGATGAATTGACCATCAGAGCTCGGCTGAGAAAAGGTGACCCAGTTCACTTATTTGACAACTATTAATCGGGTCTTTGAGATCCGGTCATGCCAAGCAAGCTTTTGTGAGTCGAATAATACCCAGATAAAACCGAGACCAAAAAACATGAGTGATAAGAGCGCAGCCAGATGGCGTTTCAAAGCGTCACCCCAACTAACTACCCCGCCATCTATACGTACCAATCTGAGTCGCCATGCCCGCATGCCAAGTGTTTGTCCACCCCAGGTCCAGAAACCAGTAAAGAACATCAAGGGCATGATTTCAAAGATAAAAAGCTGGAAGAACAGTAGCTTGTTTCCTTCCGGGCTACCCAGCGGCAAAGTGATAGTGGCAGTTGCTACGAAAAGCAGGGCCACTAACAGCAAGCTGTCATAGAGGATAGCTGCCAAGCGACGCAGAAAACCGGGAGCCACGTAATCAGCTAGGTCGGTAGAGGGATTTTCTGTCATGTAATCTCACTTCATTGAGCATGATTTCTGCATAAGAGAACAGTAAAACCTAGGGCAAACCCTAATATCCAGGAGAGATACTCCCGATTTGTAATTTTCCCTACAGGGTCCATACTTTTAGACCCCGATATAACAGCGATTATTAGGGAGCTAAAGCATGGAACACAGACGTGACCTGACCATCGCAAGTTGTTATCTTTAGAAATCGTCATCAACGATCGAAATCTCGGCATATTAAATGGAAAGATACGAAATATCAGCCTTAGCGGCATGTTAGTCGATATTGGCGACAGTTCGCAGCAGCTGAACACGCTCCTTCCCCGTTGAAGCCTGTGGCGGCACCAAACAGTGCCAGACCAAGGCCTATGTTGTACACCAGCAATCCGGTTGTCTGGGCCTGATGTTCAGTGAGCTCGATGCCGGCGTAAGACAGATGCTGCGCAAGATGCTATATGGCTACGCAACAGTTGCCGAAAGAGCCTATATGTATCAAGGCTATAGTGGTACTTCCCATACTTTACCTAAATAGGTCACTGTACGCTATTGACCTGACAGTACCTCCTGAAAATAATAATAATCTCCAGCCAGCTGGAAATCACTTGTAAGAAGACGCGTTCAGCGTCTTTTTTTTATCTCTGCATCGGGTTTAGGCATTTGAAGTACATCAGACTGGATTCAAGGTAACAACAAGAGTAAAAAGAAAGCCTTGTGAAACCATTTCATTAATTTAATTAAAAAGTATACGTAGAGAGTTTTGGTGCATCTGGACGGTGTCTCTACTCATCTCGATAATCCTGCAATATGAGTAATACCAGATCATTAAAGTGGCGTGCCTGGCTGATCAGCATACCCTTGCCTGCACTATCCTTACTCGTTGGTATTCTATGCGGTTTGGTCACCTGGCTGTTATTGGATCCTGTTCAGGATAAACGCCTGGAGCAGGTGTTTCATAGTGAATTAGTTAGGCGGCTGGATATTCGTGCCGTAGAGACCCGACACCGTTTCGAGCAGTTTTTGCGAGAGTGGCAATTGGCTGGACATGGCCTCTCCAATCACTGGCAGATCATTACCTACCTCAACACCTATCAATGGCTGGAGTCAGAACTTGATCCCAAACACTATCGTGATCAAATTCCAAGTTGGCTCGAGCCTGGACACCCCAATCTGAGTTCGATTGAGCCCAGCCATGTTGTGTTGCTTGATAGCCATGGCGATGCCAGGGAGATCTACCAAAAAAAACCGTTACCTTTCAGTCTTGAGCGTATTACTGAGTTGTATACCGGACATGACGAGGCTTTGATCACCCTCATCGATCAGTCACCTTATCTGTTGGTATGGTCGAATATAACTTATCAGCGCAAATCTGATCCTGCTGTTCTTCTGTTGATTGTTGCTGTTGATGAACAGTTTCTTGCCGAGTCCCAGAAGATGGCACATGGCACGGATACCCTGATTGCGCTGATAGATGCAGAGAATCAAAGGCTGTTGGTAAGCAGTAACAGCCAGCAAATACCCCAAGACTCCTATCTATGGGATTGGCGGGATAGCTATCTACTGACATCCCAGGCGCTAACTCGCTACCAGTCCATGGAACAGAGTTTGCTCTTTTCTACCCTTGTATCCCGCGATGTCGTGCAGAAGACCATCCGCAATATCACTAAACTGGCTCAGTTGGATCGTTTGTTGGCTGCATTGGTCTATGTAGTTGCTTTTTCCATCATCTTTTATCTGATTTCGACCAAGATCAGTCATGTACTGAAGCGTATTTCCCGCTATGGACAGCAGGCACTGGGAGTCGAACAGACGGTTATTATAAAAGGTAATCAACTGCTGCTGCTGGAGGATTGGGTAAAGGCATTTTTTCGGCAGTTGATCACGGCACGAGACTCTTTGCGTGATAAGCAGGAGAAGCGGATAAGGGAGACAGAAGTCCTGAAGAGTGCACTGTTCGACAACTCAATGGACTCAATTGTTACCTTGGATGAACAAGGTATTGTTGTAGAGGTAAACGGTACGGCCTTGAAAACATTCGGCTATCCCAGGGATCTGCTTATTGGCCGGCGACTGGAGGAGATTGCGATACATCCCAATCATCGTGAGCGCTTTCGCTCTATGCTGGGAGGGTGCATCAGGAAAAGTGCCAGTAGCGCCGTATGTCGTGGCCAACCGATGTTGGCGGAAACCATTAATGGTGAAGAGAGGGCTGTTGAGTGCTCAGTCATTTCGATTCATCTTCAACAGCAGATGGTTTTCAATGTCTACCTGCATGATGTAGCAGGACGCAAACAAGCCGAGCGTGAGATTACCAGTTTGGCAAAACTCGCCAGTGAAAACCCTAATC
Source organism: Candidatus Thiodiazotropha sp. (ex Ustalcina ferruginea) (assembly GCA_025656375.1). Classification (GTDB taxonomy): domain Bacteria; phylum Pseudomonadota; class Gammaproteobacteria; order Chromatiales; family Chromatiaceae; genus Thiodiazotropha. The sequence continues at coordinate 23,888 of JAHXHU010000424.1, forward strand.
CCGTTCTGCGTATCAATAATCGTGGCGTCATCGTCTACGCGAATCTTGCCAGTGAACCCCTGATGCCTTATTGGGGTTGTGAGCGTGGCCAGACCTTGCCCCTGTATTGGAGAAACCTGGTCGCCAGTGTTCTTAAAGAGGGTGTCAATAAAGAGTACGAAATAAATTTGGAGGAACAGATTTTCTCTCTGCAATTGGCTTCAATCAAAGAGTTGGATTATGTGAATATCTACGGTCGAGACTTTACTCAAATGCGCATGGCTGAGATGCAGAGTAGACAGCATCAATCTGAATTAGTACATGTCTGTAGGCTCAGTACAATGGGGGAGATGTCTACTGGCTTAGCTCATGAGCTTAATCAACCGCTCTCGGCGATTATCAATTTTGCCAGTGGTTGTGTCAGGCGTCTGCAATCGGGCCGTGGTGGAGAGGCCGAGCTGGTGGATGCCATGGCTCAGATCACCGTACAGGCGGAGAGAGCAGGGGAGATAATCAAGCGATTACGCGCCCTGGTAGGAAAACGACCACAGGAGCGTGAGGTGGCAAACCTTAATCACCTGCTCCTGGAAGTCGCCTCGTTCATCGAATTTGAAGCCAATCGACACAAAGTGGAAGTCTCTGTTGAGTTGAGCGATGAGGTGCTGCCGGTAAGGGTTGATCTGGTACAGATAGAACAGGTCTTACTGAATCTGGTAAGAAATGCGATTGATGCTATGAAGCAAGTTGATGCCGGCCAGCGAAGACTCTTGTTGCAGACAGAGAAGATGAATAGCAAGATGGTGCAAGTCCTGGTTAGGGATACAGGCCCCGGCATACCGGCAGAAACACTCAACCATCTATTTGATGCATTTTTCTCTACCAAGGAGAGCGGTATGGGTATGGGGCTTAGGATTAGCCAAAAAATCATGCAGGATCACCAGGGGATGATTGAGGTCGTCTCTGAAGTGGGTAAAGGCGCGGCTTTTCATGTCATCCTGCCAACCGATTCAACACTCGAATTACCAGGTTTTTAGCAATGAGTAAACGACCGACAGTATTTGAGTATTTGTAGTAGATGATGACCAGGCTATGCGGAATTCTCTCAAATGGCTGATTGAATCGGTTTCCATGCAAGTGGAGACATTTGAATCAGCTGACGCATTCATCAATAGCTACTATCCGGGACGCTCGGGTTGTTTGTTACTTGATGTTCGCATGCCAGGTATGAGTGGTCTTGAGCTGCAGGAGTATTTGAGGGCCAATCAGATAGCCATCCCAGTGATTATCATTACAGGTCATGGTGATGTGCCTATGGCTGTGCGGGCGATGAAGTCAGGAGCGATTGACTTCATTGAAAAACCATTTAACGATGAACTGTTGCTTGAGAGTATTCGTCATGCCCTGGCATTGGATGTGAGGCAGCGGGATATGCAGTCTCAACGTGCTGAAATTGCGACACGCTTGGCTCGTCTGACGCCAAGAGAGCATGAAGTCATGGTGATGGTAACCAATGGTAAGGCGAACAAGGAGATTGCTACGAGTTTGGGTGTCAGCGCTAAAACCGTTGAGGCGCACCGGGCCAGAGTGATGGAGAAGATGGAGGCTGATTCGCTTGCTGAATTGGTGAGGATGGCGATCAATGCCAATCTCACACTCCCTGAATCCCAGTCGGAAGAGTAGGATTTTAAATATCTGATAGCATGCGAGGTCACTCTCTTCTACACAAGCCCGGGGTCTTCGCATGGAGTCTCTATGATTGGGCCAATTCAGCTTTTGCCACCACTGTGATGGCTGGATTTTTCCCTATCTTTTTCAAGCAGTATTGGAGCGTGGACACGGCTGTCACTGATAGTACTTTCCGTTTGGGAATGGCTAACTCGCTAGCGAGTGTGATCGTGGTATGCCTGGCTCCACTACTTGGGGCACTGGCTGATCAGGCAGGCGCAAAAAAACGTTTTCTGCTGTTTTTTGCCGGAATGGGTATCGTCATGACCGGATCACTCTATCTGGTGGCGATGGGGAACTGGATGATGGCCTTGATTCTGTATGGCCTGAGTTTGCTGGGCTTTTCCGGTGGTAACATCTTTTATGATGCGTTAATGGTGTCGGTGACACGTAAACAACACTATGACAAGGTGTCTGCCTACGGTTTTTCATTTGGCTATCTGGGTGGTGGTCTTTTGTTTGCGTGCAATGTTCTGATGACCCTCTATCCTGGATCATTCGGTCTTGCAAATGCGGCTGAGGCAGTGAGGCTCTCGTTTATTACTGTTGCAGTGTGGTGGGCAGTCTTCTCCATTCCCTTGTTCCTGCTGGTTAAGGAACCTTCTGTTGGTTCCGCTCAAAAAGGGTGGGTGCTTGCGGGATTTCGCCAATTAATCGGCACCTTCGGTAAACTCAAACAGTTGCGAATGGCCTTTCTTTTTCTTTTAGCCTATTGGTGTTACATCGATGGTGTCGATACCATTGTCCGAATGGCTGTAGATTTCGGACTCTCTATCGGCTTCGATGCAAATAATCTGATGGTGGCTCTGCTCATTACACAGTTTGTCGGTTTTCCTGCTGCCATCGCATTTGGAGCGATAGGCAATAAACATGGACCAAAACAGGGGATCATGTTGGCGATTTTCGTCTATCTGCTTATCCTGTTATGGGCCTATCATATGGAGGACGTTTGGGAGTTCTACCTGCTGGCAATCTCAATTGGCCTGGTGCAGGGTGGAATACAAGCGCTCTCCCGCTCACTCTATGCACGCTTGATTCCTCATGATCAGTCAGCAGAGTTTTTTGGGTTTTACAATATGCTGGGTAAATTCGCGGTGGTGGTTGGACCGATGTTAATGGGTTGGATTGGCGTGCTGACAGGCGATATCCGTCTATCAATCCTCTCGGTCAGCATACTGTTTATTTTAGGCGGTGTGTTGTTAAGCTTTGTGGATGTAGCAGAAGGAGAACTCGCTGTTCAAGCAGAGAAGTAACATTAAACCTGTGTCTATAGGTCCAGGTGAAAATTTATCATCGAATACAAAAATTCTCTACACACAATTCTATTCATTTATGGCTGATTAATGTGACTAAAGATAGGCTATACGTAGATGCGCATGAAATCATTCCTGATTTTGTGTTTGATGAGCGGGTTGCCTGTGTCTTCCCTGACATGATAAACCGCTCGGTTCCTGGTTATGGAACAATCATCAATATGATTGGGACACTGGCTGCCCAATACATCAAGCCAGATTCAAATTGTTACGATCTTGGCTGTTCACTCGGTGCGGCAACAATGGCGATCCGGTGTGCCGTGGAAGATCTCGATTTTCACCTTGTTGCAGTTGATAATTCGCTGGCGATGTTGTCTGCAGCCAAGCACTACTTTGCAGAGCAGGATAGAGGTCCGACTGTAGAATTAACATGCGCTGATATCCGGGATATCCAGATTCGCCTGGCATCCATGGTCGTATTGAATTTTACTTTGCAGTTTGTTCCTGCTGCTGACCGTCTCACACTATTGACAAACATTTATGAGGGCATGTTGCCAGGTGGATTATTGCTCCTGTCGGAGAAAATCGCATTACCAAACGATCTGGCTCAGCGGTTATTCATAGAGATGCACCATGGGTTTAAAAAGGCCCAGGGCTATTCTGAACTGGAGATCAGTCAGAAACGTACAGCATTAGAAGATGTACTCATACCAGAGACCCTGGCATGCCATAAGGAACGGCTGCAAAAGGTGGGTTTTTCAACGGTTGAAGTCTGGTTTCAGTGTTTTAATTTTATCTCCTTACTGGCGATAAAATGAAGCAACTATGGGAATGGCGACAACCCTTCATGGATGGACCACTAGCGGCCTGGTTGGAACAACTACCACAGCAGGTTGATACAGTCTGGCGTGAAAAGTCCCACGGTGATTTGGCTGGGTGGTGCCAAACCTTATCTCAATTACCAGCCTTGAATATCTCATCAATCAACCTTCGAAGTGCCAGAATAAAGGTGGGCGAAGAGGGTGATTGTGACCAGCCAAGCAGGCACAGTCTGCTTCGTGGACTACAACAATTTCATCCCTGGCGAAAGGGACCCTATGAGATTTGCGGTATTCACCTGGATAGTGAATGGCGGTCCGATTTAAAGTGGGATCGACTTCAGTCACAGATTAAGCCGTTGCATGACCGACTTGTACTGGATGTGGGTTGTGGCAATGGCTACCACGCTTGGCGTACGCTCGGTGAAGGGGCGAAGTTGGTCATTGGTATTGATCCGACTCAACTGTTTATCATGCAATTCGAGGCGATCAAGCACTTTCTTGGTGAGCATCACCCTGTACACCTGTTTCCACTCGGTATTGAACAGATGCCCCCTGATTTGAAGGCATTCGATACGGTCTTCTCAATGGGTGTCTTCTACCATCGCCAGTCACCGTTTGCCCACCTTACTGAACTGAGAGGTGCATTGCGCAGGGGGGGGGAGCTGGTTCTGGAGACGTTGGTGATAGAGGGTGGTGAAGATGAGGTATTGGTACCAAAAGGGCGTTATGCAAAGATGCGTAATGTCTGGTTCATACCAACACCCAAGACCTTGCAGGATTGGTTACAGCGCGCGGGCTTCACTCATGTAAGATTGATCGACGTTGCTGTTACAACATTCGAAGAGCAGCGCGCTACTGAATGGATGCACTTTGAATCCCTGGCAGATTATCTTGATCCGGTTGATCAGCGTTTGACCATTGAGGGTTATCCTGCACCCCGCAGGGCAATCTTTGTCGCTACGGCATAGTGGCAGATGAAAAAAACCGCTTGCTTTAGTGGATCCAGCTTAAACCTAGATTCCGCAGTTGACCGCTAGTATCTGACGTAAGGTTATGAAATACCGGATCAAATGGTAATCTCCCCATTAATAATGGGACTCAAAAGTAGTCACTGTTAAGCTGTCTGAGCCAGCTTCTGTATCGGGGTGATTCCACCTAATG